>NZ_CP034450.1:5407500-5410000 GCF_003952505.1 Mesorhizobium sp. M4B.F.Ca.ET.058.02.1.1
CCCGTACGCGTAATGCGATCAATCGTCCTCGAGTAAGGCGGGACACGTGAAATCCTGTCTGAAATTGGGAGGACCACCTTCCAAGCCTAAGTACTCGTGCATGACCGATAGCGAACTAGTACCGTGAGGGAAAGGTGAAAAGCACCCCGACAAGGGGAGTGAAAGAGTACCTGAAACCGATTGCCTACAAACAGTGGGAGCCCGCAAGGGTGACCACGTACCTTTTGTATAATGGGTCAGCGACTTAGTGTGACGAGCAAGCTTAAACCGATAGGTGTAGGCGCAGCGAAAGCGAGTCTGAACAGGGCGTTCAGTTCGTCGCATTAGACCCGAAACCGAGTGATCTAGCCATGAGCAGGTTGAAGGTAAGGTAACACTTACTGGAGGACCGAACCCATAACTGTTGCAATAGTTCGGGATGACTTGTGGCTAGGGGTGAAAGGCCAATCAAACTCGGAAATAGCTGGTTCTCCGCGAAATCTATTTAGGTAGAGCGTCGACCGAATACCCCAGGGGGTAGAGCACTGGATGGGCTAGGGGTCCTCACCGGATTACCAAACCTAACCAAACTCCGAATACCTGGGAGTACTAGTCGGCAGACACACGGCGGGTGCTAACGTCCGTCGTGAAAAGGGAAACAACCCTGACCTACAGCTAAGGTCCCCAAGTTATGGCTAAGTGGGAAAGGATGTGAGGATCCCAAAACAACCAGGATGTTGGCTTAGAAGCAGCCATCATTTAAAGAAAGCGTAACAGCTCACTGGTCTAAATAAGGGTCTTTGCGCCGAAAATGTAACGGGGCTAAAGCCATACACCGAAGCTTAGGGTTCGTGAGCAATCACGAGCGGTAGCGGAGCGTTCTGTAAGCTGATGAAGCCGTACCCGTGAGGGGCGGTGGAGGTATCAGAAGTGCGAATGCTGACATGAGTAACGTAAGGGGAGTGAGAGACTCCCCCGCCGAAAGACCAAGGGTTCCTGCTTAAAGTTAATCTGAGCAGGGTTAGCCGGCCCCTAAGACGAGGCGGAAACGCGTAGTCGATGGGAACCACGTTAATATTCGTGGGCCTGGAGGTAGTGACGGATTGCACAAGTTGTTCAACCTTATCGGATTGGTTGGGCAGCGGAGCGGTTCCAGGAAATAGCTCCTCCTTATAGACCGTACCCGAAACCGACACTGGTGGTCTGGTAGAGTATACCAAGGCGCTTGAGAGAACTATGCTGAAGGAACTCGGCAAATTGCACGCGTAACTTCGGAAGAAGCGTGACCCTTTTCTGCGCAAGCAGAGGAGGGTGGCACAGACCAGGGGGTAGCGACTGTTTATCAAAAACACAGGGCTCTGCGAAGCCGCAAGGCGACGTATAGGGTCTGACGCCTGCCCGGTGCTGGAAGGTTAAGAGGAGGGGTGCAAGCTCTGAATCGAAGCCCCAGTAAACGGCGGCCGTAACTATAACGGTCCTAAGGTAGCGAAATTCCTTGTCGGGTAAGTTCCGACCTGCACGAATGGCGTAACGACTTCCCCGCTGTCTCCAGCATAGACTCAGTGAAATTGAATTCCCCGTGAAGATGCGGGGTTCCTGCGGTTAGACGGAAAGACCCCGTGCACCTTTACTATAGCTTTACATTGGCATTCGTAGTGGCATGTGTAGGATAGGTGGTAGGCTTTGAAGCCAGGGCGCCAGCCTTGGTGGAGCCACCCTTGAAATACCACCCTTATCTCTATGGATGTCTAACCGCGGCCCGTTATCCGGGTCCGGGACAATGTATGGTGGGTAGTTTGACTGGGGCGGTCGCCTCCTAAAGAGTAACGGAGGCGCGCGATGGTGGGCTCAGAACGGTCGGAAATCGTTCGCTGAGTGCAATGGCATAAGCCTGCCTGACTGCGAGACTGACAAGTCGAGCAGAGACGAAAGTCGGTCATAGTGATCCGGTGGTCCCGCGTGGAAGGGCCATCGCTCAACGGATAAAAGGTACGCCGGGGATAACAGGCTGATGACCCCCAAGAGTCCATATCGACGGGGTTGTTTGGCACCTCGATGTCGACTCATCGCATCCTGGGGCTGGAGCAGGTCCCAAGGGTATGGCTGTTCGCCATTTAAAGCGGTACGTGAGTTGGGTTCAGAACGTCGTGAGACAGTTCGGTCCCTATCTGCCGTGGGTGTAGGAATATTGAAAGGATCTGTCCCTAGTACGAGAGGACCGGGATGGACGGATCTCTGGTGGACCTGTTGTGGCGCCAGCCGCATAGCAGGGTAGCTATATCCGGACGGGATAACCGCTGAAGGCATCTAAGCGGGAAACCCACCTTGAAACGAGTATTCCCTGAGAACCGTGGAAGACGACCACGTTGATAGGCCGGGTGTGGAAGAGCGGCAACGCTTGAAGCTTACCGGTACTAATAGTTCGATCGGCTTGATCGTTCTCATTCCTAATATCCATCTTTGTTCTCACTCACGCTTGTTCCGCCCTTCGGGCGGCGCTACGTGGGTGCGGCGCATCGGC
>NZ_CP034450.1:6389615-6461656 GCF_003952505.1 Mesorhizobium sp. M4B.F.Ca.ET.058.02.1.1
GCCTTCAAGGTCTGCATGAGGTGGGCAGCGAGGCGCTCGGCGGCGTTACCTACGGCACGATCGGCAAGACTACCGGCCGGGCGCCGACGCGCAAGGAGATCGACGGTATGTGCCGCTTCCTCGAGCGGGCGGCGAAGTCGGCGAAGGCGCGCGGG
Organism: Mesorhizobium sp. M4B.F.Ca.ET.058.02.1.1; assembly: GCF_003952505.1. NCBI lineage: Bacteria > Pseudomonadati > Pseudomonadota > Alphaproteobacteria > Hyphomicrobiales > Phyllobacteriaceae > Mesorhizobium > Mesorhizobium sp. M4B.F.Ca.ET.058.02.1.1. Next base: position 6,389,771 of record NZ_CP034450.1, read on the forward strand.
CTGAAGCTCGGCATCGAGCCCTGCAACCGCTACGAGACGCATCTGATCAACCGCGGTATCGATGCGACCAGGGTCATCGAGCGGGTCGGGGCGGAGAATATCTTCATCCACCTCGACACCTACCACATGCATATCGAGGAGGAGAGCTTTGCGGCCGGCTTCGAGGCGGCCGCGCCCTTCCTCGGCTATGTGCATGTGTCGGAGGCAAACCGCGGCGTGCCGGGGCGCGGCATGATCAACTGGGCGGCCTGCATGAAGGCAATCGCCGACATCGGCTATGAGGGACCGATCACGCTCGAAAGCATGAACCATGTCGATGTCGACATTGCCGGCGGGCTAGCGGTGTGGCGCCCGGTGGCGGAGGACCCGCGCGACGTCATCGAGGTCGGCCTGCCGTTCCTGCGTGAGGAAGCACGCAAGGCAGGGCTGCAACTGGGGTGAGCGGGCTGTGAGGCGGTGGCCTTCTCCCGATCACTATTGGTCCGTCTTGTCGCTGTGCGCCAATCGACCTTCTCCTTGAGCGGGAGAAGGAACGTGGTTTGTCCGACGCAATGCCTTCAGGAAGGCAACTAGCGATGCAAGGCCTGCCAGTTGACTACCGGGACCAAGAAAAGCGCCAATGCCGAAGCGCTCTACAATTGCTATCTGGTCCGGATCATCCGGGCCAATCGGCACTTTTTCAAAGCGATCCCGAGGTGCGGCAGCGAGTTTTGCCGACTTGATCTCGTCGAGGCGATTGCCCAGCCGCCTTAGTCGCGTCTCCAACTCGCCATCTGCTGGTCCCATGCCACCATCATCCCAGCTAATTGAGACAGCCGCAACGAGCATCGATACAATTAGCGAGAAAGGCATGTAGCGCCACCGGCGGATGGCGCCAATGGGACCTGCAGTTTCAGAACGGATAATGCTGTCCCGGGTCCTCGATCGTCACCCAGCGCAGGTCGGTGAATTCGGCAATCGAGGCCTTGCCGCCGAAGCGGCCGTAGCCTGAGCCTTTCACGCCGCCGAACGGCATCTGCGCCTCGTCGCCGACAGTCGGGCCGTTGATGTGGCAGATGCCGGCCTGAATGCGGGCAGCGACCGCCATGCCGCGCTTGATGTCGCGGCTGAAGACGGCCGACGACAGGCCGTATTCGGTGTCGTTGGCGACGCGCACGGCCTCGTCCTCGCCTTTGACGCGGATGACCGGCTTGACCGGACCGAAGGATTCTTCAGCGTAGACGCGCATGGCCGGCGTGACGTCGTCGAGCAACGTCGCTTCCACCACAGTGCCGGCGCGCTTGCCGCCGGCGACAAGCTTCGCGCCCTTGGCGACTGCGTCGGCGACCAGTTCCTCCATCTTGTCGGCGGCCTGGCTACTGATCAGCGAGCCCAGCACGACGTGGCCGCGCGGATCGCCTGCCGGCAGTTGCGCGGCACGGGCGGCGAGCCTGGCGACGAACTCGTCGGCGACCTTGTCGTCGACGATCAACCGTTCCGTCGACATACAGATCTGGCCCTGATGCATGAAGGCGCCGAAGGTCGCGGCATTGACCGCCGCGTCGATGTCGGCGTCGTCCAGCACCAGTAGCGGCGCCTTGCCGCCGAGCTCGAGCAGGGCCGGCTTGAGATGCCTTCCTGCAAGCTCGGCGATGATGCGGCCGACCTTGGTCGAGCCGGTGAAGTTGACGCGCTTGACGGCCGGATGCGCGACCAGCGCTTCGACGATGCCGGCCGCGTCCTTCGGATCGTTGGTGACGACGTTGACGACCCCCTTGGGCAGGCCGGCCTCGACCAGCACCTGGCCGATCAGGCGATGCGTGCCGGGGCACATCTCGGAGGCCTTGAGCACCACCGTGTTGCCGCAGGCGAGCGGCATCGCTAGCGCGCGGGTACCGAGGATCACGGGTGCGTTCCAGGGCGCGATGCCGAGGCAGACGCCGGCCGGCTGGCGGATCGCCATGGCAAGCGTGCCCGGCTTGTCCGAGGGGATGATCTCGCCCGAGATCTGCGTCGTCATGGCGGCTGCCTCGCGCAGCATATTGGCGGCCAGCATGACATTGAAGCCGGCCCACGGCCCGGTCGCTCCGGTCTCCTCCATCATCAGCCTGGTGAATTCGCCGACCTTGGAGGCCATCACATCGGCGGCCTTGGAAAGCAAAGCGCGGCGCTCGCCTGGGCCGGTCCGCGACCAGGCCGGGAAAGCCGCGGCAGCGGCCTCAGCCGCGGCGTTGGCGTCGGCGATGCTGGCGGCGGCGGCGCGCGTCGCCAGCTTGCCGGTGAAGGGGTCCAGGCGGTCGAAGGAAGCCTTGCCCGCTGCAGTTCTTTCGTCGCCGTCGATCAGAAGTCCGATATCCATTGTTCTCTCCCTCGCTCCCGGTGGAGCGTTGCAAGTTCAGATTAGAAGCCGAGCACCTCGGCGTTGATCGAGGCTTCGAGGCCGCCGTCGACCGGCACGTTGGCGCCGTTGATCCAGCGCGCGCCATCCGAGCACAGGAACAGCACGACCGGCGCGATATCGCCCGACGTGCCGGCACGACCCACCCGCGAAATATCGCTGTCGACGCGGTCGTCGCCGAGCACGGCGCGGAACTGCTTCAGGATCGGCGTCTCGACCGGGCCTGGGCTGACCGCATTGACGCGGATGCCGCGGCTCTTGAAACGCTCCTGATGCGCGGCGCGGAAAGTCCACAGCAGCAGAAGCTCCTTCGAGACCGGATAGCCTTCCTCGTTCTTGACCGCATGGTCGGCGACCACCCTGGCGACATCGGGAAAGCCCTCGATGCCGATCATCGAAGCGGCGCGGTTGAGATTGGCGCGCCAGCCGAAGCCGGCGATCGAGGCGACATTGACGATGGCACCGCCTTCGCGAAGCTTCGGCGCCAGCGCCTCGGAAAGCGCACGCAGCCCGTAGAAATTGACGGCGAGCGTCGACACGGCGCCGGTGTTGCCGGAAAGGCCGGCGACGTTGCAGAGCGCATCGAGGCGCTGCGGCAGCCGTGCCACCAGTTCGTCGACGCAGGCCCTCGACGAGATGTCGGCCTTGACGAAGCTGCCAGCACTTGCTGCTGGCTCACGCACGTCGACGCCGATCACGTCGGCGCCGAGTTGGCCGGCGAGTTCCGCCGTGCGGGCGCCGATGCCGGAGGCGACGCCGGTGATGAGGATGGTCTTGCCGAAAAGCATGGTCAGGCCTTCTCCCGAGATGTCGTTGTCGGTGCCGGCGAAGCGGTCTCGCCCGTCGTTTGGGTCGAGTTGACGGGAAGCCTGACGCTATAGCCGACGGGCAGCAGGCGCAGCCCAAATCGCTCCTCCAGCGTTCCCCACAGGCCGCGCGGCAACAGTAGCGAGAAGGCGAGGGCCGTGGCGCCGAGGCCGATCAGGTACCAGACGCCGGCACCGCCGAACCAGGTCTCGATGAGGAAGAAGAGCAGCGCGCCAAGGATGGCGCCCTCGAAGGTGCCGATGCCGCCGACCAGCACCATGAAGATCATGTAGGCTGTCCACTGGACGCTGAAATAGGTCTTCGGCTGGAAGGTGATCGAGGTCGCCAGCCACAGCGCGCCGGCAACGCCGATGCCAAAGGCGGCGAGCACGAAAAGCAGCCGCTTGGTGCCGGTAACGCGCACGCCGACGGAGGCCGCCGCATCCTCGTTGTCGCGGATGGCGCGGATGGCGGCACCGGTGCTGCCGCGCAGCAGGCCGAACAGGACGGCAAGCAGGGCGGTCATCGACGCCAGCGCCAGCCAGTAGATCGCCACGCGTCTGGTCGAAGCGTCGTAGACGTTGAGCGAGATCAGCGACGTGCCGGTCTCGCCCTGCACCAGCCGGTCGAGGTTGACGAGGAGATGGGTGAGGGCCGCGATCACCCACATGCCGATGGCGAACTCGCCGTTCCTGAGCCGCAGCATGAACAGCGAGATCGGCCAGGAGACAGCGCCGACGACGATCGCCGAGACGAAGAGCGCGACGAAAGGATTGAGGCCGGCATCCGCCAGCCGGATGCTGAAATAGGCGCCGAGGCCGAAGAACACCTGCTGGCCGACCGAGACCAGTCCGCCGAAACCGGCGAGCGCGTTCCACATCGCCGCGAGGATCACATAGATGAACAGCGCGGTCATCCGGTCGACGGCGCCTGCCGACAGGAATTGCGGCGCGATCGCCAGCAGCGCGATGATCAGGGCCACCGCGATGGCGGCAATGCGCGAGGCGGCGGTGCCGCGCTCGATGACAGGGGAGGCGGCGCTCATGATGCCTTCCCCGCGGGCAGGCGCAGCAGGCCGCGCAGGCCGAGGCCGGAGGTGGACAGGCGTATGAACAGGGCGATCAGGAACGCGACATGGCCGCCGATCAGAAAGCCCTGCGGATGCACCTGGGCGCCGAGCGTCTGGGCGAGCGCCAGCACGATGCCGCCGATCAGCGTGCCCCACAGCGAGCCGGCGCCGCCGATGACCGCCGCCTCGAAGGCGAACAGCAACTGCGGCGCGCCGGCATAGGGATCGAAGGTGGCGCGCATGCCGAGGAAGGCGCCGGCGAGACCGACGGAGACCATGGCGATCGACGCGGCGACCGCATTGGCGCGGCGCGCATCGACGCCGACCAGGCCGGCGGTATCAGGGTCTGCCGAGGTCGCGCGGATCGAACGGCCGAGGCCGGTGCGAGTGAGGAAAAGCTGCAGCCCGCCAAGCAGCACCACGGCGGTGACGAAGATGATGACCGCGAGCTTGCCGACATAGATGCTGCCTGGCCATTCCCAGGAATCGTAGGAGAGGCTGCCGATAAAGGGCGCCAGCGAGCGCGTGTCGGCGCCGAACTGCTCGAACAAGAGATTGTCGATGACGATGGCGAGGCCGAAGGTTGTCAGGATCGGCAACAGCGCGCCGCCACGCGCGCTGCGTTCGAGCAGGAAGCGCTGCAAGGCCCAGCCGATCGCGGCCATCAGCGGCAGGACGATTAGCAGCCCAAGGAAGGGTGAAATGTGGAAGCGCGAGGCGAACAGCCACAGCGCGAAGGCTGACAGCACGGCGAGGCTGCCATGGGCGAGGTTGATGATGCGCATCACCGAAAACATGAAGGAGAGGCCGCAGGCGATCAGCGCGTAATAGCCGCCGAGCAGGATGCCCTGGACGATCTGGTTGGTCATGCCGGCATGCCTCCGGCGCCCTTCCGATGCAGGCCGAAATAGGCTTTCGTCACCTCGTCGCGCGACACGCTCTTGCTGTCTCCGGCAAGCGCGATCCGTCCCTCCAGCATGCAGATGACGTTGTCGGAGACGGAGAGGGCACGGTTGAGATCCTGTTCGACGAGGATGATCGTCGTACCGGAGCTGATCAGGCCGTGCAGCGAGGCGTAGACGCGGTCGACGACCAGCGGCGACAGGCCGAGCGAGACCTCGTCGAGCAAAAGCAGTTGCGGATTGCTCATCAACGCGCGGCCGATGGCGGTTGCCTGCTGTTCGCCGCCGGAGAGATGCCCGGTCTTGGCGCGGCGGCGCGGCTTGAGGTTCGGAAACGAGTCGAGCACCCTGTCGACGCTCCAGTCGCCGGGGCGGCCGGCGCTTCGTCCGAGCAGCAGGTTCTCCTCGACCGTCATGTCGACGAACAGTTTCCTGCCTTCTGGCACCAGCGCGATGCCCATGCCGACTCTGCTGTGCGAGGGCACGCCGCAAAGATCGACGCCATCGAATCGCACGCGCCCCGATGCCTGCGGATGCGCGCCGGCGATGGCTCTCAGCAGCGTCGTCTTGCCGGCGCCGTTGGCGCCGACCAGCGCCAGCGTCTCGCCGCGCTCGACGTCGAAACTCACGCCGCGCACCGCCTGCAACAGGCCGTGGCGGACAACCAGATCCTCGACCGAAAGCAGGCTCATTTCGGGCCTCCGCCGAGATAGGCGTGGATCACCTGCGGATCGGCCATGACCGATTGCGGCTCGCCGTCGGCGATGATCTTTCCCGCATCCATGCAGATCAGCCGCCCGGCCACCTGCAACAGGATGTGGACGATGTGTTCGATCCAGACGATGCCGATCTTCCGGCGCCGCAATTCCCTGATGGTCTCGACCAACTCGCCGGCCTCGCCGTCGGTCAGTCCGCCGCCGATCTCGTCGAGCAGAAGCAGCGTCGGCCTGGCAGCGAGCGCCCGGGCGAGCTCCAACCGCTTGCGGTCGAGCAGGCCGAGCGTCTCGGCACGGCGGTTGGCGACGCCAAGCATGCCGCACAGTTTCAACGAGGCAAGCGCCTCCTCATAGGCTTCGTCGCGCTTGAGTCCGGCGCCATGCGAGGCGGCGACGAAGACATTCTCGAACGTGGTCATGCCGCCGAACGGTTTCGGCACCTGATGCGTGCGCACGAGGCCGAGCCGGCAGCGCGCCGTTGCCGGCAGCGACGTGACATCGCCGCCCTTGAAGGCGACGGTACCGGCGTTCGGCGGATAGGCGCCGGACATCACGCTGAGCAATGTCGTCTTGCCGGCGCCGTTCGGGCCGACAATGCCGACCGCCTCGTCGGCCTGCATGGCGAAGTCGATGTCGTCGAGCACCACCAGCGCGCCGAAGCGCTTGTGGATGCCGGCGGCATTGAGGATCGCAGCGTTGGGCGAAATGGTCACGATGCGAACCCCGTCAGCAGTCCAATCAGCCGTTGTACGGCTGCAGCTTGGCTTCGACCGGCACCTTCGGGTCGGTGGCGTTTTCGGTCACCACATAGTCGAGCGCGAATTTGCTGCCCTCCTTCGCCGCCACCCACTGCGTGCCGATGATCGGGCCGGGCGAGACATTGGCGACTGGGCCGCTGGTAAAGTCGACCTTGCCGATCATCGTCTCGGTGTTGAGCGTGCTGAGAGCCTTCGCGACCGCCGCCTTGTCCTTGGCATCGGTGCTGGCCTTCAGCGCTTCGAACCCGGCGTCGAGCAGCGACATCGAGGCGCCGAGCTGCTGCGTCCACTGCTTGCCGCTCGCCGCCTCGTAGCCGTCGGCCAGCTCGGTTCCGGAGACGCCGGTCAGCGGCGACTTGTAGGGGAAGGCCTTGTGCCAGTAGGCGGCGCTTGAAAGCTTCATGCCGAGATCGCCCAGCGCCTCGATATCGGACGGGAACAGGCCGGTCTTGGCGACCTGGGCGATCTTGATCTGCCGGGTCAGGCCCTGCTGCGCCGCCTGACGCCAGAACGCGGCGAAATCCGGCGGGATCGGGAAGGAATTGAAGATCTCGACGCCTTCCTGCTTGAACAGCGCGATCTGCGAGGAATAGTCGGTGGTGCCGGTCTCGTAGGCGCCGGGGTCGACGATGGTGAAGCCCTGCTTGGCGAGCAGCGGCGCAAGATGGGCACGGATGGCATTGCCGTCGGCGTCGTTCGGATACATGACGCCGACCTTCTTGTTGGTCTCGATCAGAGTCCACTGCGAGACATAGGCCTTGAAGAATTCGTCGACGCCGAAGCCGAAATGATAGGTCCATTTGAACGGCGAAGGCTGGCCCGGCTTGGCGCCGCGGCCGAAATACCAGGCTTCCCAAGGCATGACCGTCGACAGGCAAGGCACGCCGGCCGCTTCGCAGGCGTCGGCCACCGGGTTGATTACCTCAGGCGTGGACACCGCGAGCATCAGGTCGATGGCCTGGTTGTTTATCAGGTCCTTGGCGAGTTGGCCGGCGCGCGAGGGGTCCGACTGCGTGTCCTGGTCGAGGATCTCGACGCTGTATTTCTTGCCGCCGAGCTCGATGCCATTGGCGAGCGCCTTTCGGGCCAGGTCGAGCACATAGCCGTCGGTCTCGCCGAAACCGCCGAGAGGCCCGGTGCGCGGGCTGACGAAGCCGACCTTCAGGGTGTCCGCGGCCTGCGCGAAGGCCTTGCCGCGGCCGAGCGCAAGGGCCGCGCCGCCGGCCACCGAAGTGGCAATGAACTGGCGCCGCGACATGCCGGCGATAACGGGTTTGCTGCCGATAGTCTCAGTCATCTGCTCCTCCCTCAGTGGCCGCCCCACGCGGGCCGCAACCGGTTTTCCGGGTGCCGCCAGCCGGGGCTCGCCTTTGATCCTCCACGGTCACATTGCACTAGCGGTTTGGTTCGGTAAAATGATATTTTGCGGTGTTTCATTAACCCGTAGGTTACGAAAAGACACGCCGAACGGAGTCCGTTGTCAGGCGCTATGCCGTGCCGCCTCGCGGATCGTCTGCAGCAGGATGGAAAAGGCCGGAGAGGGAGCAGTGTCGGTGCGCATGGTCAGGCCGACCGGTCCCTTGGTCTCCTCGGTGTCGACTGGCAAGGCGACGAAGGCGCCGCTGGCGATCTCGTTGGCGACGACGCCGGCCGAGATGATCCAGACCGCATTGCTCTGGCGCATGAAGGAACGTCCGAAGGAATCCGAGACGGTCTCGATCTCGGTTTTGGGCGCGGTCATGCCATTGGTGATGAAGAGACGGTCGACGAAGGGACGGATGACGGATTCCCTGGTTGGCATCAGCACGGGGAACTCATCGAGGCGGGCGAAGATGTCGGCTCCCGGCTCCAGCAGCGGGTGCCCGTCCCGCACCACGAACAGCACCTGCTCGGAATAGAGATGCTCGAAGAAGAAGCCGGTCATGTTGTCCGGAGCGGCGAGACGGCCGACGACGAGGTCGAGCGCGCCGACTCGCAACTGCTCGAGCAGCACCGCGTTCTCGCCGGTGACGATCTTGATGGCGGCACCCGTGTTCTCGCTCAGGAACAGGCTCATCGCCAGCGGCATCACCCGCGCCGATACGGTCGGCAAGGCGCCGATGCGGATCGGATGGCGATTGATTGCGCCGTCCTGGCGGACGGAATCGACGCCGCGCTTCAGTGCCGTGATCGCCGTGCCGGCATGGCCGAGGAAGATCTCGCCGAGCCGCGTGACGCGGATGCCGCGGCCGTCGCGTTCGACGACGGCGATGCCGAGCGCCTCTTCCAACTCGCGCAATGTCTTGGTCACGGCCGGCGCGCTGACATGCAGGAATTCGGCCGCCCTTGCCACGCTGCCTTGCCGCGCCACTTCGAGAAACGCTTGCAGGTGTCGGAAGCGGATGCGGCTTTCGGCCATGGTTCGATAACCTCGGAGTTAATGAAACGCCGCAAAATATCATTTTACCGAACCAAATACCTAGTGCAAGCTAACATCGGAGGATCGAAATCGTGCCATTCGTCAGCATTGGCGGCGTTACGCTGCACCACCGCTACAGGCCGGGGACTGGCAATGCGTGCCCGATCATATTCATGAATTCGCTGGGGACCGACTTCCGGATCTGGGACGAAATTGTCTCGCTGCTCGGCGATGAAATGCCGACGCTCGTCTATGACAAGCGCGGGCACGGGCTGTCCGACATCGGCGGCGTCAGCTCGATCGACGATCATGTCGATGACCTCTGCGGCCTCGTCGATCACTTCGGCCTGGCCAAGGTCGTGCTGTGCGGCCTGTCGGTCGGCGGCCTGATCGCGCAGGGGTTCTATGCGCGGCGCCCCGAAAGCGTTGAGGCCCTCATCCTAAGCGACACGGCGCACAAGATCGGCACGGCCGACAGCTGGAACACACGCATCGCGACGGTCGAAAGCAAAGGCATCCAGGAGATTGCCGACGCCGTGCTCAAGCTGTGGTTCACCCCTGCCTTCCACGCGGAGCGTTCCACCGATCTCGACGGCTGCTGGAACATGCTGACCAGGCAGCCGCTCGCCGGCTATATCGGCACCTGCGCCGCCGTTCGCGATGCTGACTTCACCGAGGCCGCGCCCCGCATCGCGGTGCCCACGCTCTGCATCGTCGGTGACCAGGACGGCTCGACGCCGCCCGATCTCGTGCGCTCGCTTGCCGATCTCATCCCTGGTGCGCGCTTCGAGGTGATCCGCAATGCCGGCCACATTCCCTGCGTCGAGCAGCCCGGGCCGTTTACCGGGCTGATCCGCGATTTCATCGCATCGCTTCCCAGCGGAAAGCAAATCCATGGATGACATTTCCAAGAACACAACCCGATACCGGACCGGACTTGAGGTCCGGCGATCCGTGCTCGGCGATTCCCATGTCGACCGGGCCGAGGATGCGGCCACCGATTTCGACCGGCCGTTTCAGCACCTGATCACCGAAGCCGCGTGGGGAACGGTGTGGGCGCGGCCGGGCTGGTCGAAGCGCGAGCGCTCGATCGTGACGCTGGCGCTGCTTGCGGCACTCGGCCATGACGAGGAGGTGGCCATGCATGTGCGCGCCACCGCCAACACCGGCGCATCGCGCGACGATATCTGCGAGGCTTTCCTGCATGTCGCGATCTATGCCGGCGTACCGGCCGCAAACCGCGCCTTCAGGATCGCCAAGGAGGTGTTCGCGCAGATGGACGAGAATGCCCATGCCTGAGTCGGGCTCCAACCGGGCGCCGGAGACCGGCGCCTTCTTCCAGCGCGATCGCCTTTGGCATCCGCCGGCTTTCACGCCGGGCTACAAGAGTTCGGTGCTGCGCTCGCCGCAAAAGGCACTGCTTTCCTTCGACAACACGCTGTCCGAACTCACCGGCCCGGTGTTCGGGCACGCCATGCTCGGCGAGTACGACAACGACCTGATTCACAATTTCGCCCAGCCAGGCGAGAGCGCCATCGGCGAGCGCATCATCGTGCATGGGCGGGTGCTCGACGAACGGGGCAAGGGTGTGCCGGGCGTGCTGCTCGAATTCTGGCAGGCGAATGCCGGCGGCCGCTACCGCCACAAGAAGGACAGCTATCTGGCGCCGCTCGATCCGAATTTTGGCGGCTGCGGCCGCACCATCACCGGCGACGACGGCGGCTACGCCTTTCGCACCGTCAGGCCGGGACCCTATCCGTGGCCGAACGGTCCGAACGACTGGCGTCCTGCCCATATCCATTTTTCGGTGTTCGGCCAGGGTTTCGCGCAGCGGCTGATCACCCAGATGTATTTCGAAGGCGATCCGCTGATCTGGCGCTGCCCGATCGTCGGCGGCATTTCCGACAAGGCAGCCATCGAAGCGCTGATTGCTACCCTCGACATGCAGTCGACGATCCCGATGGACGCGCTCGCCTACAAGTTCGATATCGTGCTGCGCGGACGTCGCTCGACGCTGTTCGAGAACAGGCCGGAGGGCAATTGATGGCGCAATCGCTCGACCGGCTGAAGGAAAGCCCTTCGCAGACCGCGGGACCCTACGTTCATATCGGGCTGACGCCGAATTTCTGCGGCATCGGCGGCGTCTATGAAAGCGACCTCGGCTCGACCATGGTCAATGGTGAGACCAGGGGCGAGCGCATCGAGCTGCGTATCTGCGTTTTCGACGGTGCCGGCGCGCCGCTCAAGGACGCGCTGATCGAGATCTGGCAGGCCGATGCCAACGGTTTCTACAATTCGCCGGCCGAATTGCGCGGCGCTGCCGATCCGAGCTTTTCGGGATGGGGCCGGAAGCCGACCGACATGGAAACGGGCGTCTGCTTGTTCCAGACGATCAAGCCCGGCCGCGTGCCGTTCCGCGACGGGCGGCTGATGGCGCCGCACATTACGCTGTGGATCGTGGCGCGCGGCATCAATATCGGCCTCCATACCCGGCTCTATTTCTCGGACGAGGAAAAGGCCAATGCCGAGGACCCGATCCTTGCCCGCATCGAGCATCGCCTGCGCGTTCCGACGCTGATCGCCAAGCGCCAGGGCGACACCTACGTCTTCGATGTCCACCTGCAGGGCGAGAAGGAGACGGTCTTCTTCGACAGCTGACCGACCGGAACATGACCGTATCGCCCTTCGATCATCCGCTGCTTTCGGCTCTCCTCGGCGACGAGGAGGCGGCAAGGCATTTTTCCGTGGAAGCCGACATCGACGCGATGCTGGCTTTCGAGCGCGCCCTGGCCGAGGCCGAGGCCGAGTGCGGCGTCATTTCCAACGACGCCGCAACGGCAATCGGCTCGGCTCTGACCTCGTTCCGGCCCGACACGGCCAGGCTCAGGGCCGGCGTTGCCAGAGACGGGGTCGTGGTGCCGGAGTTGGTACGCCAGATCAAGGCCGCCGTCGGCGAACCGCACAATGCGTTCGTTCATTTCGGCGCGACCAGCCAGGACGTCATCGACAGCTCGCTGGTGCTGCGGCTCAGCGGCGCGGTCGACCATATCGGCCTGCTGCTCAGCGAAAACATCGTGCGGCTTGCGGGCCTCGAACAGGATTTCGGGGGCAGGGCGCTGATGGCGATGACGCGCATGCAGCCGGCAATCCCGATCACGGTTGGAGATCGGATTGCCTCATGGCGGGCGCCGCTGGAGCGTCACCAACTCAGATTGAAGGAACAGTCCGCGCGGCTGCTGGTCGTCCAGTTCGGCGGCGCGGCCGGCACGCTCGATAGACTCGGCGACAAGGCTGCGTCCGTGCGCGCGGCGCTCGCCGCCAAACTCGGCCTCGGCGATGCGCCGCAGTGGCACAGCCAGCGCGATGCGATAGCCGAGTTCGCCGGCTGGCTGTCGCTTGTCACCGGCAGCCTCGGCAAGTTCGGCCACGACATCGCGCTGATGGGGCAGGCCGGTACGGACATAAAACTGTCCGCGGGCGGCGGCTCGTCGGCCATGCCGCACAAGCAGAACCCGGTGAAGGCGGAGGCGCTGGTGGCCCTTGCCCGCTTCAACGCCACCCAGCTTGCCGGCATGCATCAGGCGCTGGTGCACGAGCAGGAGCGCTCTGGCGCCGCCTGGACACTGGAATGGCTGATCCTGCCGCAGATGGTGGTGGCGACAGCGGGAGCACTCCGGCTCGCCGCGGAGCTTGCCGGACAGATCGAAAGCCTCGGACACTGATGCGTACACAGGTTGTTATCATCGGCTCGGGCCCATCCGGCCTGCTGCTCGGCCAGTTGCTCGCCACCATCGGTGTCGAGACCGTCATTCTCGAACGGTCGAGCCGGGAGCATGTGCTCGGCCGGGTGCGCGCCGGCGTGCTCGAACAGGGGACCGTCGACCTGCTCGGCGAGGCGGGCGCGGCAGACAGGCTCCATGCCGAAGGACTGCCGCATTCCGGCATCTCGCTCGCCTTCGACGGTCGCTTGCACCGCATCGATCTCACGGCGCTCACCGGCGGCAAGCATGTCACAGTCTACGGCCAGACCGAGGTGACGCATGATCTGATGGACAAGCGCGAAACGGCCCGGCTGGTCACCGTCTACGAAGCCGCGAACGTCGCGCCGCATGATTTCGATGGCGCGGCGCCTTTCGTCACCTATGACAAAGACGGTGTCGGCCACCGCATCGACTGCGACTTCATCGCCGGCTGCGACGGCTATCACGGCGTCAGCCGCCGCTCGGTGCCGGAGGGCACGCTGAAGACCTTCGAGCGGACCTATCCGTTCGGCTGGCTTGGCGTGCTGGCGGAGGTGCCGCCGGCCGACCACGAACTGGTCTACGCCAATCACGAGCGCGGCTTTGCGCTGTGCTCGATGCGCTCGCCGCACCGCAGCCGCTACTATGTGCAGTGCCCGGCGGACGAGCGCGTCGAAGCCTGGTCCGACGACCGTTTCTGGGACGAGTTGCGCCGGCGCTTGCCGCCGAAGACAGCGGCGTCCGTCACCACCGGGCCGTCTTTCGAAAAGTCGATCGCGCCGCTGCGCTCCTTCGTCGCCGAGCCGATGCGCTTCGGAAAGCTGTTCCTGGTCGGCGACGCGGCCCATATCGTGCCGCCGACCGGCGCCAAGGGCCTCAACCTCGCCGCCAGCGACGTGCGCTATCTCTTTGCCGGGCTTCGTGAATTCTATCGCGAGCGGTCGCAGGCAGGGCTCGATGCCTATTCAGGCAAGGCGCTGGCCAGGGTCTGGAAAGCAGTGCGCTTCTCCTGGTGGATGACGACGATCCTGCACCGCTTTCCCGAGACGGGCGAGTTCGGCCAGCGCATCCAGGAAGCCGAGCTCGACTATCTCGTGCATTCCAAGGCCGCTTCGACGGCACTGGCCGAAAACTACGTCGGCCTGCCGTATTGATCGGAAGCAGTCGTCAGACGCGTTCCAGCGCGATCGCAATGCCTTGGCCAACGCCAATGCACATGGTGGCGAGCGCATAGCGGCCGCCGCGCTCGCGGAGTTCGAGCGCCGCCGTGCCGGTGATGCGGGCGCCCGACATGCCGAGCGGGTGGCCGAGCGCGATCGCGCCGCCGTTCGGATTGACGTGCGCGGCGTCCTCGGCGATGCCGAGCTGGCGCAGCACCGCGATGCCCTGCGAAGCGAAGGCCTCGTTCAACTCCACGACCTCGAACTGCTCGGGCGTCAGGCCGAGGCGGGCGCAGAGTTTCTTCGTCGCCGGCGCCGGGCCGATGCCCATGATGCGCGGCGCGACGCCGGCGGCAGCACCGCCAAGGATGCGGGCGATCGGCGTCAGGCCATGTTTCTTCGCGGCTGCTTCCGAAGCGATGACGAGGGCGGCCGAGCCGTCATTGACGCCGGAGGCGTTGCCGGCGGTCACGGTGCCACCCTGGCGGAACGGCGTAGGCAGTTTGGCCAGCGCCTCGATGGTGGTGCCGGCGCGTGGATGCTCGTCCTTGCCGACCACGATTGCATCGCCCTTCCTTTGCGGGATCGTCACCGGCGTGATCTCCTTCGCCAGCCGGCCATTGGCCTGCGCTGCGACCGCCTTGTCCTGGCTGCGCACGGCGAAGGCGTCCTGGTCGGCGCGTGAAACGGCAAAGTCCTCGGCGACGTTTTCGCCCGTTTCCGGCATGGAATCGACGCCATACTGTTTCCTCATCAGCGGGTTGACGAAGCGCCAGCCGATGGTGGTGTCGTGGATCTCGGCGTTGCGGGAGAAGGCGGTGTCGGCCTTGGGCATGACGAACGGCGCGCGGCTCATCGACTCGACACCACCGGCGATCATCAGCTCGGCCTCGCCGGCCTTGATGGCGCGCGCCGCGATGGTGACGGCATCCATCCCCGAGCCGCAGAGGCGGTTGACGGTGGAGCCCGGAATGTCCTGGGGCAGGCCGGCGAGCAGCAGCGCCATGCGGGCGACGTTGCGGTTGTCCTCGCCGGCCTGGTTGGCGCAGCCATAGATAACATCTTCAACCGCCGCCCAGTCGACGCCGGCATTGCGCTCGACCAAGGCCTTCAAGGGTACCGCACCGAGATCGTCCGTTCGTACCGAGGACAGCGCGCCGCCGAAGCGGCCGATCGGCGTACGGATGTAGTCGCAGATGAAGGCGTCGGTCATCTATGCAGCTTTCCCCTTGGCGGTCCCCTCATGCGCCGCCTTGGTGCGGGCCTGAAGATCGCGCAATGTCGTCAGCTCGAGTTCCGTCGGCGCCGGCGTCTCGTCAAGGGCCTCGGCGAATTTTACCACCCAGCCACAGGTCGCCTGCACCTGCTCGCGGGTCACGCCTGGATGCAGCGACACGACGGTGAATTCCTTGGTGACCGGATCCGGCTTCCAGATCGCGAGGTCGGTGATCAAAAGCGTCGGGCCGGCCGTATCGATGCCGAGACGCTTGCGGTGATCGCCGCCGTCGCCATGGCCGAAGGAGGTGAAGAAGTCGATCTTTTCGACCATGCCGCGCTTCGACTGCGCCATGGTGATGTACACCTCTTTTGAAGAGGTGGCGATTTCCGGCGCGCCGCCACCGCCGGGAAGGCGCGTTTTCGGGTGCGCATAGTCGCCGATGACGGTTGTGTTGATGTTGCCGAACCTGTCGAGTTGGGCCGCGCCCAGGAAGCCGATGGAGATGCGGCCGCCCTGCAGCCAGTAGCGGAACATCTCCGGCACCGCGACGGTGGTAACCGCTGTCTCGCACAATTCGCCATCGCCGATCGACAGCGGCAGCACATCGGGCGCGGTGCCGATGGTGCCGCTTTCATAGATCAGCGTGATGTCCGGCGCATGGGTCAGCCGCGCGACGTTGCAGGCGGCAGACGGCGCGCCGATACCGACGAAGCAGACATCCTCGCTCTTCAGCGCCCGGCTGGCGGCGATCGTCATCATCTCGTTGGGCGTGAAGCCAAGATTTTCAGCGTCGCTCATGCGGCTTTCCTCAGATGCTCGACGCGACCGGCGAAGTCGGCCGCGCTGCTCTCGATGACGTTCTTCTGCATCCAGGCCTGGAAACGGTCACGGTCGGCGGCGATCTCGTCCCATTCGAGATAGGCCGCGTTATCGCGCGCATAATATCCATGGGTGTAGGAGGGATGCGAGCCGCCCGGCACGACCGCGATCGCGGCGACCGTCCAGTTGGGCAGCACGGTGAGGTTGGGGTGGAGATCGTCGAAATTGTCGACTATTTCCTCGACCGTCACCACGGCGCGCTTGGCCGCGAGAACGGCTTCCTTCTGGATGCCGATGATGCCTTCGACCAGCACATTGCCTTTCCTGTCGGCCTTCTGTGCATGGATGAAGCTGACATCGGGCCGGATCGATGGAACGGCGGCGAGCACTTCGCCGCTGAACGGGCAGGTGAGCGACCGTATGTTCGGGTTGACCGAAGCGAGGCCGGCGCCGCGATAACCGCGAAAGACCGCGCAGGGCAGGCCGGCGGCACCCGCCTCATAGGCGTTGGCCATGCCGGCGTGGCTGTGTTCCTCGACCTCGATTGCGCGCGGAAAGCCATTCTCGATGGCGTCGCGGGCGCGCCGCAGCAGGCCGACGCCGGGATTGCCGACATAGGAGAAGACGATCTTTCTCGCCATGCCCATGCCGATCATCTGGTCGTAGATCAGGTCCGGCGTCATGCGAATCAAAGTGAGGTCGCGAAAGCCTTGGCGAATGGCCTCATGCGCGGCCGCTGTCGGGATCAGATGGGTGAAGCCCTCGAAGGCGACCGTATCGCCGTCGTGCAGGTTCTCCGCGACAGCCTCCTTCAGCGGCAGGAACTTCACCATTCTTCGGCTCCCGGTATCGAAAAGTTCGTATTGCGAACATATGTTTGATATGTGATACTTTCTAATCTTACCCTGAAGGGGAGTCAACGCCATGCAGACGGCTCTAGAAGGCGAGGCCAGTTCGCGCGATCATGTCGGCTCGCTGGAGCGCGGGCTTGCGGTGATGGAGGTCCTCGCGCGTTATCCCGCCGGCATGACGCTGACCGAGATGGCAGAGGAGGCGGGCCTGACTCGCGCCGGCGCCCGCCGCTTCCTGCTGACGTTGGTGAACGCGGGTTACGCGACACAGTCGGGCCGGCTGTTTTCGCTGTCGCCACGCCTGCTCACCATCGCGCGGACCTGGCTCGGCAGTGCCTCGCTGTGGAGCTTCGCTGCGCCGATCATGCGCGAGGTGGCCGGGCAGTTCGACGAGGCCTGTAACGCCGCGGTGCTGTCGGGCGAGGACGTCGTCTATGTCGCGCGCATCCCCGGCCGCCGCATCCTCAGCGTGGCGCTCGACGTCGGTACCCGGCTGCCCGCCTACTGCACATCGATGGGCCGCGTGCTGCTCTCTGGGCTGCCGGCCGATGAGATGAAGACCTTCCTCGCCGATGCAAAGATCGAGCCGCGGACGCCTCGGACGATCACCAGCCGCGCCGCGCTGGGCAAGGCAATCGACAAGGCGGGGGCGGATGGCTTCGCCATTGTCGACGAGGAACTGGAACTCGGCCTGCGTTCGATAGCCGTGCCGATCAGCGACCGTACCGGCCAGGTAGTCGCCGCCATCAACGTCTCGACGCAGTCGGCCCGGTTCTCGGTCGAGGCGATGGAGCGCGAGATCCTGCCTGTGCTGCGCAAAGCAAAGCAGCGGGTCGAGGAATTCTTCTTCGACTGACTGGCCAGCCAACTGTCTGAAGTCGGCGCCGCCCCTCATCGCCCTGCCGGGCACTTCTCCCCGTATAGTGACGGGGGCTGGCCGCAACGGCGGCGCCTGCATGCGCCGAACTCGACCGTTGACGCCGCCTTTCAAATGCATTATTGAACAGGATTATACAGGTTCAATGAACAGGTATTGATATGGCCCGTCGCGCGACGCAGCTCACTCCCGGCACCGGCAAGCCGGAGCAGATCGCGACGGTTTTGGAGCACGAAATCCGCTCCGGCGTGCTCGGCTTCGGCGACCGTCTGCAGAGCGAGAACGAACTCGTCCAGCGCTTCTCCGTCAGCCGCAACACGGTCCGAAAAGGTCTCGAGGAATTGTCGAGTCGCGGCCTGATCACCACCAGGGTCGGCATCGGTTCCTTCGTCACCTTTGACGGCATGCCGGTCGATGATGCCGTCGGCTGGTCGCGCGCGCTTGCCAATGCGGGCGCCAATGCCGAGACGCGCACGCTGCGGCTCGAAGTCATCGAGGACGCGGAGCTTGCGGCGAAGCTTGGCGTCGACAATCCAGCTTTCATCGCTGTCGATCGCGTCCGCACGAATGCAAATGACGGCCATGCGATCTCGATCGAGCGTAGCCGCCTGCCGCTGTCGCCCGAACTGGAAGACGTGCCGCTGCGCGGCCTGCGCGAAGGCTCGCTGCACCAGACGCTGCGCGGAGCAGGGCTCGTTCCCGACCATGGCGAGGAGTGGGTCGACATCGAGATGCTGAGCGCCGCCGATGCCGCCATCCTCGACTGCGCGCCGGGCACGCCCTTCCTGCGGACGCGGCGCCTGACTCGCGCCGCCGATGGTCGACCGATCGAATTCGTCACTAGCCTGCTCAACCCGGCGCATTTCGCCCTTCATCTGGAGTTTTGAGATGACGGATGCGGCCGGGGTGATCGACCGGGCAATGGGCGCGCTGATCGGCGGCGCGCTTGGCGACGCGCTGGGCATGCCGACGCAGCTTCTGTCGCCCGGCCGCATCGCCGAACTCTATGGCCATGTCGACGACTTCGTCGCGCCCGTCGACGATCATCCGGTGTCGAAGGGCCTTGAAGCCGGCACGATCACCGACGACACGGAACAGGCGCTGCTGCTTGGCCGCATCCTGGTCGGGTCCGGCGACCGTTTCGACCACACGCGCTGGGTCAATGCGCTGCTCGACTGGGAGCGCGGGGTCAAGGCACGCGGCAGCTACGACTTGCTCGGCCCGTCGACCAAGCGCGCCATCGACGCCATCAATGACGGCGTGCCGCCCGAGGAGGCCGGCAGCGGCGGCGACACCAACGGCGCGGCCATGCGCATCGCGCCAGTTGGCATCATGATGCCGCCGGAGCCACTCGACACGCTGGTTGCGAAGGTCGCGGAAACCTGCCGGGCCACGCACAATACCTCGATTGCCATAGCTTCGGCCGCCGCGGTCGCTTTGGCGGTCAGCGGCGGAGTCTCGGGCGCCGACTGGCGCGCGGCTTCCGAGCGCGCCGTGACGGCGGCACGGTTGGGGGCAACGCTCGGGCATTGGGTCACCGGCGGCGACATCGCCGCGCGGATCGCCTGGGCGCAGGACCTTGTGCGCGGCAAGGCCGAGAAAGAGGCGATCCGGCTGATCGTCGATCTGGTCGGCACCGGCGTCGCCAGCCAGGAATCGGTTCCGGCGGCGTTCGCCGTGCTGGAGGTCGCCGAAGGCGATCCGTGGCGAGCGGCTGTCATCAGCGCCAATCTCGGAGGCGACACCGACACGATCGGCGCCATTGCCGCCAGCATGGCAGGTGCCTCTGCCGGCCTGTCGCGCCTGCCGCAGGATCGCATTGCCAAATTGCACGGCATCGATCTCGCCGCGGTTCGCGCGCTGGCAGACGATCTCATCGCGGCACGCGAGGCAAAGATCCGCTCCGGCAAGGAGGCTGCAGCATGAGTGGACGGCTGGTCCATGTCGGCAGCGCCGTGGTGGACTATGTCTACCGCATCGACGCCTTGCCGGCGCCCGGCACGGAAAAGACCGCGTCGAGCTACGCGCGGGTCGCCGGTGGCGGCTTCAACATGATGGTCGCGGCGAGGCGCACCGGCATGAGGGTGGTGTTCGGCGGTCAGCTCGGTACCGGGCCGGACGGCGATTTCCTGCGCGCGGCTTTTGCCGCCGAAGGCATCTCGACGCTGACGCCGCCGTCGCCGTTGATGGACAGCGGCAATTGCGTTGCCATGATCAGCGGCGACGCCGAGCGCACCTTCGTCTCCTGGCCGGGCGCCGAGAGCCGGCTCACGCGCGACATGATGGCTTCCGTCCAAGTCCAAGCCGGTGATTGGGTTTTTACCTCCGGCTACACGCTGAGCTATCCCGGCAGCCGCGACGCGCTCGCCGACTGGATCGAGGCGCTGCCGGCGGAAGTCCCCTTCGTCTTCGATCCAACGCCGGTGATAGCCGAGATTCCGCGCCCGATCCTGGACAGGGTGCTGGCGCGCACGACCTGGCTGAGCTGCAACACCAGCGAGGCGGCCGCGATCGCAGGTTCGGGCGACGCGCAGACTGCAGCCATCCGGCTGCTCGCCGACCATTGCCGGAAAGCGGCAGGCGTCGTCATCCGCGACGGCGCGCAAGGCTGCCTAGTGCGGCTGGCCGATGGCGGTACGCGCGCCATACCCGGTTTCGAGGTCGCCGCCGTCGACACCAACGGCGCCGGCGATGCTCATATCGGCGCCTTCGTCAGCGGCCTGTCGCGCGACATGCCGCCATGCGAGGCAGCGCGCTATGCCAATGCGGCGGCAGCGATTTCCGTTACCCGCCATGGCGGATCGTCGGCGCCGACCGACGCCGAAACCCAGGAATTCCTTGCCCGGCGCGTTCAAGCGGCGATCGCGCAGGACCGGGAACGACAGGCCACAACTTAACAAGCCCGCCAACCGGGCAAACAATGAGAGGAAAGAAACATGCGCATGCCCAGACTGACCGCTTTTTTGACGGCCACGGCCGTCTTCGCTTCAGCATTCACGCTTGCCGCCAATGCCGGTGAAGTGCATGTGCTCAACTGGAAGGGTTACGGCGCCGACGAGCCATGGGCGATCGCCGCCTTCGAGAAGGCGACCGGCAACAAGGTGGTCAACGACTTCTTCAACTCCGAACAGGAGATGCTGACCAAGCTCAGGACCAATCCCGGCCTTTACGACGTCGTCATGATCAATGCCGCCTTCAACGATCAGGCGATGGCCGGCAAGCTGATCCAGCCGATCGACGTCTCGAAGCTTGCCAACTACGCCGACATCAGCAAGGACAAGGCCGGCTCGCCGATGCTCAACCATGACGGCAAGGTCTATGGCGTGCCGTGGGTCTGGGGGCTGACCGCCTTAGCGATCAACGAGAAGTCGTTCCCCAAGCCGCCGACGAGCATCGCCGAAATGTGGGATCCGGCGCATAAGGGCCGCGTCATCATCCGTGATGACGCCGTCGAGGCGGTGCAGTTCGGCGCCATCGCCAGTGGCCAGAACATCAACGACATCAAGGACATGGAAGCGGTCAAGGCGAAGCTCACCTCGCTGATGCCGCAGATCAAGACGTTCTGGAGCTCGGAGAACGACTGGAACCAGATGGTCGCCTCCAACCAGATCGACATCGGCACCTACTGGAGCGGCTCGGCCGATCGCGCCAAGACGCATTTCAAGCTGCCGGTCTCGCTGGTTATCCCGCAGGAAGGCGCCGTCGCCTGGCTCGATGCCTTCTCGATCCCGGCAGGCTCCAAGAATGTCGAGGGCGCCGAAGCCTTCATCAACTACATGATCGACCCGAAATTCTACGTCGAATGGGTCACCAAGGTCGGCGCGCCGGTATCGGCCAACACCAAAGCGGTCGAGGCGCTGCCCGAGGATGCCTTCAACCGCAAGGTCATGGGCGATCCGGACGTCGCCAAGCGCATCCAGTTCCAGGCGCCGGTCACCGACGAGCAGCGCGAGAAGTACCTGGCGCTCTGGCAGGAGCTGAAGGTCAACGTGAAGTAGTCGGCGTCTTTCGCGGAGGAGAGGCATCCATGGCTGACCAGCATGCGATCGGTTCGCGGCGCGGACTGAGGCCGGCCCTGCCGCTTCTCCTGCCGGCCTATCTGTGGCTGACGGTGGCGATCTTCCTGCCGCTGTCGGCCATGGTCTTCTTCTCCTTCATGACCGACCTGCCGCTGGCCGGGAAGGAATGGGCGTTCACGCTCGACAACTACGCGGCCTTCTTCTCGCAGAGCCTTTATCTGACGCTTCTGCTTGCCTCGCTGCGGCTCGGCCTCGAGGTCACCCTTTGGTGCGTGGTGATCGGCTATCCGGCGGCCTATGTGCTGGCCAAGGTGCTGAAGGGACGCAGCCGGGAGGCGATCTTCCTGCTCGTCATCCTGCCGTTCTGGTCGAACGGGCTGGTGCGCATCTTCTCCTGGGCGATGGTGCTGCGCGAGGGCGGCATCCTCGACACGGCACTCAACGCCGTGCTGCCGTTCAAGATCAACATCGATCTCATGTATTCCTACCCGGCCGTGATCATCGGCCTGGTGCACTCCTACGTGCCCTACATGGTGCTGACCTGCTACCTGACGCTGCAGGCGATCGACGATTCGCTGATCGAGGCCGGCCGCTCGCTCGGCGCCTCGCGGCGGCAGGTTCTTTGGCGCGTCATCATACCGCTGTCGATGCCGGGCCTGATCGCGGGGGCGGCGCTGATTTTCGTGCCGGTCGTCGGCTCCTTCATGGAGCCGCGTATTCTCGGCGGCCGCACCGGCACTTTCTACGGCACCGTCATCGAGGACCAGTTCGTCGCCGTCTTCAACTGGCCGCTGGGCGCCGCTCTCTCGTTCATCCTGCTTGCCGTCGTGCTGGTGATCCTGGCGGTGGCCTCGCCAGTGTTGCGGAGGGCCGCCTGATGGCGACGACGCGCATCCTCGAATGGCTAGGGCGGTTCTACATCGTCCTGCTGCTCGCCTTCCTCTATTTGCCGATCATCATCATGGCGCTGATGTCGTTCAACGCCTCGCCCTTCTACCAATTGCCACTCGAGTGGACGACGGACTGGTACGCCTCGCTCTGGCAGAACGACCAGCTGATCGCGGCGACCTGGAACAGCATCGAGATCGCGGTCATCACCACCATCATCTCGACCGTGCTCGGCTCGGCCGCCTCGCTGGCGCTCTACCGCTACGAATTCCCGGGTAAGAAGGCCCTGCAGGCGCTGCTCTTCCCGCCGATCGCCATTCCGTGGCTGATCACAGGCACGGCGATGCTGATCTTCTTCTTCGGCATCGGCATCGGCCGCGGGCTGGTAGCCATCCTGCTCGGCCATGTCGCGCTGGCGCTGCCTTATGTGATCGTCGTTGTCTCGGCCCGGTTGCAGACCTTCGCGCCGGAGCTGGAGGAGGCGGCGCGCTCGCTCGGCGCCAACCAGTGGCAGGTGACGAACCGCGTCACGTTGCCCTGGATCATGCCCGGCGTCATCGC
Organism: Mesorhizobium sp. M4B.F.Ca.ET.058.02.1.1; assembly: GCF_003952505.1. Lineage (NCBI taxonomy): Bacteria > Pseudomonadati > Pseudomonadota > Alphaproteobacteria > Hyphomicrobiales > Phyllobacteriaceae > Mesorhizobium > Mesorhizobium sp. M4B.F.Ca.ET.058.02.1.1. The sequence goes on from NZ_CP034450.1 coordinate 6,412,932, forward strand.
CGGCGGTCTGTTCGCTTTCGCCGTTTCGTTTGACCAGTTCGTGGTCTCGTACTTCCTGTCGACCCCAGGCCAGACGACGCTGCCGGTCGAGATCTATGCGGCGATCCGCAAAGGCTTCACGCCCGAGATCAACGCGGTGTCGACGATCATCATCGTGGTGTCGATGGCGCTGATGCTGCTCACGGCGCGCTTCTTCAAATTCGGCGGAGAGAAATAATGGCAGGCGTCCAGGTAGCGAACGTCTCGCGCAGTTTCGGCGCGCACAAGGCGCTGGATGACGTCTCGATCGATTTCGCCGACGGCGGCTTCTACGCACTGCTCGGGCCGTCCGGCAGCGGCAAGACCACCCTATTGCGCCAGATCGCCGGCTTCGATTTTCCGGACAGCGGCCGCATCGCCATCGGCGGCGAGAGCGTCGGGCGCGTGCCGGTCGAGAAGCGTCGCATCGGCATGGTGTTCCAGAACTATGCGCTGTTTCCCAATATGAGCGTCGCCGACAATGTCGCCTTCGGCTTGTCGGTGCGCGGCGAGGCCAAGGCGACGATCGCCGCCGAGGTGCAGCGGGCACTCGACCTCGTCCAACTTGGCAAGCTGGGTGCCCGCCGGCCGCACCAGCTTTCCGGCGGCCAGCGCCAGCGCGTGGCGTTGGCGCGCGCCATCGTCACCAAGCCGCGCGTGCTGTTGCTCGACGAGCCGCTCGGCGCGCTCGACAAGGCGCTGCGCGTCGACATGCAGATCGAGTTGAAGCGCATCCAGCGCGAGATCGGCATCACCACCATCTTCGTCACGCACGACCAGGAAGAGGCGCTGACGATGAGCGACCGCATCGGCATCCTGCGCGACGGCAGGCTGGTGCAGGAGGGGCCGCCGGAAGAGATCTACGACCGACCGCAAAGCGAGTTCGCCGCGACCTTCCTCGGCGACGCCAACATCTTTCGCGGCGCCGCGACCGGCACCGGCATCCGGCTGCCCGACGGCACGGCGATCAATGCCTCGTCAGGGCCCTCGTTGGCAGCCGGCGCCAAGGCGAGTTGCGCGGTGCGGCCGGAGCGGATCCAGATCTCGACCGGCGCGGCGAAGCCCGATGCGGACAATGCCAATACGCTCAAGGGACAGGTGTCCAAGCGTATCTTCGCCGGCAACAACAGCACCTATTTTGTCGACCGCGACGGCCGGACGCTGAAGGTGATCGTGCAGAACACCGGCGCCGAAAGGTTGGCTGAAGGTCAGCCGGTGGTGCTCAGCTGGTCGCCGGACAGTACTGTGCTGATCGCGGCGGGCTAATCGACGCCGCCGGGCGGTCATCTGAAGCGTGTCGCGCTGGCGCCGATTCAAGAAACGCGGCCAACTCTTTGTTTTTCAGGCCCGCCACGAGCCGTCGGCGAGCGCGGCGTAGAGCACGTTGGCGTTGGCTCCGAGCGGCCTGTCCTCCTTGAGCGCCGGGACATGCGCGCGGACAGAAGCGTGGATGACGGCGGTTGCCGGCGCCAGCGTGATCCCCTCACGCAGGTCGACGGCTTGGGCCGCCGCCATCAGTTCCATGGCGATCAGGCGTCGCCACAGTACCATCATGTCGGCGCATTTCGAAACCGCCAGAAGGGTTTGCGTTGCGTGATCCTCCACGCCTTCCGAGACCGGCAGGTAATCGAGCATCACGGGGTTGGCCTTATGGCGGATCGCGGCCAGGATCGCCGTAACGGTCTTCTGCAGAGGCACGAAGCCGGCGGAGGCGCCGCCGAGCGGCGACAGGTATTTGGGCAGGCTGTTGCGGCCCGAGCCGGTGAGCTGGATGAAGCGAGCGGCGCAAGCCCCCGCGCATTGCGCGATTGCCAGGCCAAGCGTCTCGAAGGCGAGCGCGAGTGACGCGGTGTGAAAGTTGCCGGTCGACAGCACCAACGCGTCTTCGACCAGCACCAGCGGATTGTCGGCGGCGGCGTTGAGCTCGATCTCGACCGCCAGCCTGGCATGATCGATCGCCTGGATCAGCGCCCCGTGGATCGAGGGCATGCAGCGGATCGACAGCGGATCCTGCAAGCTCGTCTGCGTCGTTTCATGATCGCGCGCCAGCAGGTCGCGCAGCGTCCTTGCCGCCAGCAATTGGCAGGCCGCGGGCCGCGCGACATGCAGGCGCGGATCGAGAATGGTGCGGTTGGCCGCGAGCGCTTCCATGGTCAGCGCGCCGGCCTGCTGCTGCTGTTCCATCGCAGACAGCGCGTCGACAAGTGCCAGTGCGCCGGCGCCGGTGGAGACCGCCGAAGCATTGATCAGCGACAAGCCGTCCTTCGGCGCCAGGCTGACAGGAGGGAGGCGCGCCATCATAAGCGCCTTGGCCGAAGGCATGCGCCGGCTTTGGTAATCGGCGTCGCCTTCGCCGATCAGCGTGTGGGCGATCGCCGTCATCATCACCAGGTCGCCGGCGCCGATCGAGCCGAGCGCCGGCATCACCGGATGCACGCCCGCGTTCAGCATTTCGACCAGCGCGCTGAACACATGCGGCGACAGGCCCGAGCCGCCGGCTGAAAGCATGGCGATACGAGCAAACATCGCTGCCCGCACGAGCTGGATGGGCAACGCGTCACCCACGGCGGCGCCGCGCCCATCGAGAAGCTGGCGCTGGAAGGCGCTGGCGTCGCCCTCGACTGCGGTGCCGAGATTGGCGCCGAGCCCGGTGTTCAGGCCGTAGATCTGCTGGCCGGCGGCGGCAGCTTCATCGAGGACTTTGCGCGCCTTGGCCAGGTGTTCCATGACGGAGGGCGTGACCTCCACCTTGGCCGCATTGCGCGCGGCAGCGGCGACATCCTCGATGCTGACGCCGGCGCCGGTGAGGACGAGCGGGGTCATGCGAAACGCAGCCTCTGGCCGACGCCTTGCGTGCCGGCCTTGGCCAGCATCGCCTTGCCGAGCGCGATGTCTGAGAGCGACAGGCCGCGATGCCAGAACAGGATGGTCTCGTCGTCGCCCTGGCGGCCAGGCTTCAGGCCGGCGGCGATCTGGCCGAGTTCGGCATGCAACGTCGCCTCGCTCAGCCGCCCGGTCTCGACATGGGCGCGCAGCGAGCCGAACTTGCCGCTCTTGCACTGGCCCCAATCGTCGACGACGATCTTCCCCATGATATCGGTCAAGGACAGCTCCACCGCGCTCATCGTGCCATAGGGCACCACCAGCGCGCCCGGCTTGATCCATTCGGTCTTGAGCAGCGGCTGCGGTTCGTTGAGCCGCGAGGCCTCGACGACGATGTCGGCTCCGTCGACGCAGCTTTTCCAGTCGGCGACCGCGGTGACTTTCTTGCCGAGGTCGGCCGACAGTTTCGCCGCGAAAGCATCGCGGCTTTCCGGCCGGCGCGAATGGACGCGGATCTCGTCGAAGTCGAAAAGATGGTCGAGCAGGCGGACGTTCCAGTAGGCGGTGCCGCGCGCGCCAATATGGCCGAGCACCTTGGCTGTCTTCTTCGCCAGGTGCTTGGCGCCGATGGCGGTGACGGCGCCGGTGCGCATGTCGGTGATGACGGTGGCGTCGAGGATGGCGCGCGGCGTGCCGGTGCGTGGATCGAACAAATTGAGGATGCCGAATTCCGAAGGCAGGCCGTGCAGATAGTTGTCGACGTAGTCGCCGACGATCTTGACGCCGGCCGCGTCGAGCGGCGCCACATAGCCGCGCAAGACATTGAAATGGCCGTGGAATGACGGGTCCGGTTCAAGATGGACGCGCGGTTCGATCACCGTCTGGCCCTTGCCTTGCGCGACAAGGCCGGCCTCGACCGCACCGATGATCTCGGCATCGGTCATCGCCAGCGCTTCGATATCGAGAGCGTTGAGATAGTCGATATAGATGGGCTTCATCCCACTTCCCCTCTTAGGCCCACTTTCCCATAACAGGCGGCGAGGCACCACAAAAGTTTGTTGGATAACCACTGGACTAGGCTGGCCCAATGCTGTTCAAAGCAGGTCCGTCATGAGCAGTATCCCCGACAATCCGATGGTGTTCCAGCCGTCGACAGCCATGCCGGCGCGCCAGGCACGGCGCGTGGCGCTGATCGTCGCCGTCGCCTTCTTCATGCAGCTCTTGGATTCGACGATCATCTCGACGTCGCTGCCGCAAATGGGCCAGTCCTTCGGCGTGCCGGCGGTGGCGATGAGCATCGGCATCACCGTTTACATGCTGGCCATGGCCGTGTTCGTACCGCTGTCCGGCTGGCTTGCCGACCGTTTCGGCGCGCGCAACGTCTTCCTGGTCGCCATCGCCCTGTTCACCCTGGCCTCGATCGCCTGCGGCTTCTCACAGAACCTTTCGCAATTTGTCGCCGCCCGCGTAGTGCAGGGTCTTGGCAGCGCGCTGATGACGCCGGTTGGCCGCATCCTGGTGCTGCGCAATGCGTCGAAGTCGGAGCTGATCGCCGCCACCGCGCTGATCACCTGGCCGGCGCTGTTCGCGCCGGTGGTCGGACCGGTGCTTGGCGGCTTCATCACCACCTATCTCTCCTGGCACTGGAATTTCTTCATCAACATCCCGCTCGGCCTGGCCGGCCTGCTGCTGGTCGCCCGCTTCGTTCCGGGCGACCGCGAAGCCGAGACCAGGCCGCTCGACTGGCCGGGGTTCGTGCTCACCTCGCTCGGGCTCGCCGCGATGCTCTACGGGCTGGAGCGCATCGCGCATCCAGAGGACGGCGTCTTGCCGACCGTGGCGCTGATTGCCGCCGGCGTGCTGATCGGCTGGCTGGCGGTGCGGCACCTCGCGCGCACGCCGCATCCGCTGCTCGACCTCAAGGCGTTCAAGGTCCTGACCTTCGCCATCTCGACGCTTTCGGCCGGACCGATTTTCCGGGTGTCGATCAATGCCACCCCGTTCCTGCTGCCGCTGCTGTTCCAGGTCGGCTTCGGCTTGCGGCCGGTCGATGCCGGCTTGCTCGTCCTGGCCTATTTCCTCGGCAATCTCGGCATGAAGGCGGTGACGACGCCGACGCTGAGGCGTTTCGGCTTCCGTCGCGTGCTGGTCGTCAACGGCCTGATCGCCTCGCTCGCGGTGATGGCCTGCGCGGCGATCTCGCCTGAAACGCCGCAGGCGCTGGTGGTGGCGCTGATGCTGGTCGCCGGCCTGGCGCGTTCGATGCAGTTCACCGCGCTCAACACGCTGGCTTTCGCCGATATCTCCGCCGCGCAGCGCAGCTCGGCGGCGACCTTGTCCAGCATGCTGCAGCAGATATCGATGTTGTTCGGCGTAGCGGTCGCGGCGGCGGTCCTCAATCTGTCGCAGATCGCAAGAGGCGGGGCAGCACTCGATCTGGTCGATTTCAGGATCGCCTTCCTGGTGGTCGGCGGAATCGGTCTTGCGGCTGCCTTCCGCTTCCTGGTGCTGCCGCCGGCGGCGGGCGCCGAGGTTTCAGGCCATTCGCCGCGGAATTGACATCCGGATTTTGGGCCGATCGCCGAGATATACTCCGCCTCCGCCTTTGGTCGCGCCCTCATCCGTCTCGGGGCGCGCCCCGATCCACCGTCTCTCACAGGGTGCAGGCTCTCACGCCGGTCGATAAACCCTTTCAGCAGTGTTCCAGAAGATATCCGCTTCCGCCGCTGCGCCGTGCCTGGCCACCGCCGCGCGGTGCGCCTTGATCAACTCGGCGTGGCTGGTCCACAGCTTCTCGATCGGGAAGTTCGAGCCGAACATCAGATGGTCCGGGCCGAGGATATCGATCGCGTTGTCGACGATGTAGGCGATCAGCGCCGGATCGTTGCGGTGGACGAAGGTGCCCAGGCCGGACAGCTTGGCGTAGACGTTGGGCGCGGCGGAGAGCGTGCGCAGGCCGGTCTTCCATGCCTCGGTGGTTTCCGGTTCCATGCCGGTCAGCATGCCGGCATGGGTGAGGATGAAGTTGGTCTGAGGGTTCTCGCCGACCAGCGTCAGGCCGTCCTTCATCTGCGCCGGGAAAAGCTGGAGGTCGAAGGACAGGCCGTAGTCCTTCAGCCGCGCCACATTCTTCCGCACTGTGGGATCGATGACCTGGTCTGCCGAGGCGGCGAAGCGGAAAGCCGGCGTCTCGTGCCAGTGCAACTGCATGCGCACGCCGCGAAGCAGCTTGTATTTCATCAGCCGGTCGATCTGCGGCCGGACATCGTCGACGGTCATGTCGGCATAGCCGACGATGGCGTGCGGCCAGCCGGTTTCGTCGGCGGTCTTCTGCAGGAAGGCGACTTCCTTCTCGAAATCCTCCTTGGCCCAGTTGGTCTGGACATAGACGGTCTTTTCGACGCCAGACCCCTTCTGGTCTTCGAGGAATTCCTCGATTGGATAGTCGCGGCGGATCGGCTCGTAGGGGCCGAAGATGCGCGGCACCATCGGTCCGACCAGCCAGGGCTGGTCCTTCTGGCGCCAGATGTGGAAATGCGCGTCGATCGCCTTCTGCATCACGATACCCTTTTCCAGATGGCCTCGGCTGACGGAGCGGGCCGGGCGAGCGACAGGATGAAATCCGTGAGGCTCTTCAGCGACGAGCCGTCGACCAGATCGTCGAGCACCGGCACGATGGCGCGCAGCGCCGCCGTCGCCGGCCGGAAACGCGGGTCGCCGGCGAGCGGCGTCGCCAGCGACAATCGGAAGGCGCGGGCGCTCAGGCGGCGCATCGCGGTCTCGAGATCGGCGTGGTCGCCACGCTCCAGCGCATCCGAAAGGATGACCACCGCCGCGCCGCGGGCGAAGGCGGAAAAACGCGGCACCGAAAGGAAGGCGAGCAGCGTCGGCCCCATGCGGGTGCCGCCATCCCAGTCGTCGACCAAAACCGCCGCCCGGGCGAGCGCCTGGTCGCGGTCACGGACCCGCAGCGCCGAGGTGATGCGCGTGAGTCTCGTGCCGAAGGTGAAGACTTCGGCACGGTCGGCGCCCTGCACGGCGGCGTGCGCCAACTTCAGGTAATCGGCAGTATGGAGCTTCATCGAGCCGGAGACGTCGATGAGCAGGAGCAGCTTGCGCGGCACGGTCTGACGGCGGCGGAGCTGCGGCGAAGGAATGTCGCCGTCGGCGCTGACGATTTCGCCGAGTGAACGCCTGAGATCGAGCGTGCCGCGCGAGCGGGTGCGGATGGTGCGGAAGGAGCGGCGGGCGGGCAAAGCGGAGGCGAGCCCGCGGCGGAATGCGCCAAGACCGTCGGCAGCGCGCTGGAAATCGCGGCTGCTCAACTGCTCGCGCGCCGAGGTCAGCTCGCCGCCCTTCCCCTGGCGAGCGGCCTGGCTTTGCTCTTCGCGCGTGCCACGATCGTCCTTGATGCGGGTTTCATCCTCTTCGCCCTCGATCGACGGTTTTACGTCGCCATAGAAGTGGCTGCGTAAATGTGCGTCGAATTCGATGCGACGGTCGGGCGAAGGCGCGAGCGTCGCCAGCGCGGCCTCGCGGATGTCGTTCATCGAGCGCGGCCCAAGCAGTGTCACCGCCTGCATGAAGCTGGTGGCCTGTTCCGGCGCGACGGCGAAGGCGTGGCGGCGCAACAGGCGGGCAAAGCCAAGGAAGGGCGCGGCGGCGCGGGGCAAGCTTTCCTCGCCCCGTTCACGGGGAGAGGATGCCGGCAGGCAGGTGAGGGGCAGCGCCATCGTCTGCCCATGTTGGCGCCGCCCCTCATCCGCCCCTTCGGGGCACCTTCTCCCCGTGAACGGGGAGAAGGGATTGTTGAGGTCGCGGCTCACGCCAGTGACTCCTCGACGATCCTCCCAAGTTCCGGCGCGATCGCGGACAGATCCTCCTCGTCCTTGATCAGCACGCCGATGGCGCGGCGAAAGGCTTCCGGCCATGGGCTTCCGCCCTTTTCGAGAATGGTGGCGGCATTCGCCCATTCCACCGCCTCGGCAATGCCGGGCGGCTTGGCCAGCGGGCGGGCGCGGATCTGCTGCACGGCATTGGCCACCGCGCGCGCCGTCGCCTCGGCGACATCGCCCGCGCGCAGCATGATGATCTCGGCCTCGCGCGCGGCGTCGGGATAGCCGATCCAGTGGTAGACGCAGCGCCGGCGCAGCGCCTCGGCCAGCTCGCGGGTGCGGTTGGAGGTCAGGATGACGATCGGCTGCGTTGCGGCGCGGATCGTGCCGCGTTCCGGGATGCTGATCTGGAAATCGGAGAGGAATTCCAGGAGCAGGGCTTCGAATTCGTGGTCGGAGCGATCGATCTCGTCGACGAGCAGCACGCGCTGTTCCGGCACGCGCAGCACCTGCAGCAGCGGCCGCGCGATCAGGAAGCGGTCGTCATAGATGTCGATCTCGTGCTCGCCGGCATGGCGGATGGCGAGCAACTGGCGCTGGTAGTTCCATTCATAGAGCGCATGCGCGGCGTCGATGCCTTCATAGCATTGCAGGCGCACCAGCTCACGGCCGAGCAGTTCGGCCACTGCCTTGGCGGCTTCGGTCTTGCCGACGCCCGGCGCGCCTTCGAGCAGCAGCGGCTTGCCGAGGCGAATGGCCAGGAAGATCGCCGTCGCAAGGCTGTCGTCGGCGAGATAGCGCGAGGCGGCAAGGCGCGCCGCCACCGCTTCCGGCGAAGCCGCGATCTGTTCGGCGTCGGCGCGGGTCATTGTCCGCTCAACCCGCGGCTTGCGCCTTTAGCGCGCGCAGGATGCGCTCGGGCGTGATCGGCAAAGTGTCGATGCGAACGCCGACGGCGTCGAAAACGGCATTGGCGACGGCGGGGATCTGCGGGTTGGCGCACATCTCGCCCGGTCCCTTGGCGCCGAAGGGACCGTCCGCCGACGGCCGTTCCAGCACGATGATCTCGGTCTCGGCGAGATCGCCGGGACCGGGCATCAGATACTGGTTGAAATCGGTGCCGCCATGGTCGCGGTTCGGATAATAGGGCTCCGTCGTCTCGTAGAGGGCATGGCTGATGCCCATCCAGGAACCACCGACGAGCTGCTGCTCGACCATCTTCGGGTTCAGGGCGCGGCCGATCTCGAAGACGTTCTTGACGTTGAGCACCGTCACTTCGCCCGTCTCGTCGTCGACCTCGACCTCGGCCACCGTGCAGGCATGCGCGTAGCAGGTCGACGGCTTCATCGCGCCGGTCTCCTTCTCCGGATAGGAGCGCGGGATCAAGAACATGCCGCGCCCAGAGATCGAGCGGCCGCGCTTGAAATGCGCCGACAGCGCAACGTCGAAGATCGAAATCGATTTCTGCGGCGCGCCCTTCACCAATACGTTGCCTTGGCCGTCGGTTTCGAGGTCCGAGGCGTTGACTTCCAGCTCTTCCGCCGCCACTTCCAGCATCACCTGGCGAGCTTCCCTCGCAGCCTGGATGACGGCGTTGCCGGCGCGATGCGTGCCGCGCGAGGCGAAGGTGCCCATGCAGTGCGGCCCGGTGTCGGTATCGGCGGTGTCGACGATGACGCGGTCGGTCGGCACGCCGATGGTCTCGGCGCAGATCTGCGCCATGATCTGTTTCATGCCCTGGCCGAGATCGACGCTGGAAAGGGTGACCATAAAATTGCCGGTCGGGGTCGAATGAACCAGCGCCTGGGTCGGGTCGCCGCCGAGATTCATGCCGGTCGGATAGTTGATCGCGGCGACGCCGCGTCCGCGCCGTATCGCCATCTCAGCCTCCCTTCCTGTAGGACGACATCGCCATGTATTTCTCCGCCACCGGCCAGTTGGCGGCGCGCGAGGCTTCCTGCATGCACTCGATCAGCGCCGCGCCCTCGGTCGGCTGGCGATGCGCCTTCATGTCGCCGTCGCGGTAGGCATTGATGAAGCGGAACTCGAGCGGGTCCATGCCGATCAGCCGCGCCAGCTTGTCCATCTGCACTTCCAGCGCAAAGTCGCCGATAGTGACGCCGAAGCCGCGCATGGCGGAGGAGGGGGTGCGGTTGGTGTAGACGCAATAAGTGTCGATCCAGACATTGGGGATCGTGTAGGGCCCGGGATAGTGCGCCGCACCCTTCTGAGCGCCATAGGGCGAATGGCGGGAGTACGCGCCGGCATCGGTGTAGCCGGTGACCTTGCGGGCAACGATGCGGCCATCCTTCATGACGCCGTCCTTTATGACGACCTTCTCGGCAGCGCGGGGCGACGAGATCTGCATCTCCTCCTCGCGGCTGTAGATAAAACAGACCGGTCGTCCGGTAAACTTTGCGCCGAGGATGGCGATCGGCTCGACGATGACGTCGACCTTGCCGCCGAAGCCGCCGCCGACCGTGCCACCGACGAAATGGAGCTTGCTGCCGGGCATCTGCAGAATGATCGAGGCGTTGTCGAGGGTGAAGAACATCGCCTGCGTGTTGGTGTAGCAGGTGAAGCGGTCGTTGCCCTCGGGCGCGACCACACAGCCGGTGGTCTCGGTCGGCGCATGCTCGATCGGCGAGGACTGGTAGGTCTGCTCGAGGATGTGGTCGGCCTCGGCAAAGCCCGCCTCGACATCGCCGAAGCGCACCTTGCGGCACTCGCCGCTGTCATACAGGTAGTGGTTCTGGCCGTGGTACTCGTTGACGAGCGGCGCGCCGGGCTTCAGCGCCTCCTCCATGTCGAAGACGGCCGGCAGCACCTCGTAGTCGACCTTGACCTTGGCAGCTGCCTCCTGCGCCGCGCGCTCGGTCTCGGCCAGCACCGCCACCACCGCCTCGCCCTTCCAGCGCACCTTGCCGTCGGCGAGCACTGTTTCGTCCTCGGGGCCGATCTGGATCAGGATCAGGATGGTGTAGACATTGTGCGGCACGTCCCTGGCGGTGAGGATCTTCATCACGCCGGGATGCTTCTCCGCCTCCGAGATGTCGATCGAGCGGATGCGGGCGTGATGGTGCGGGCTGCGTACCATCTTCAGATGCAGCATGCCTGGGAAGTTGCGGTCGGCGAAATAGGCTGTCTTGCCGGTGACATGTCCGGGAGAATCGAGCCGCGGCCGTCCCTGGCCGATCTCGTGCAGGCCGTCCTTGCGCTGATCGGCGAAATAGCTCTTGCGCAGTTCCATTCTTTTGGTCCCCTCAGGCCACGTTCTGCGAATTGGCGCGCGCAGCGGTGAGCACGGCCTGGATGATCGGCTCATAGCCGGTGCAGCGGCAGATGTTGCCGGACAGCGCCTCGACCACCTCTTCGCGGCTGGGATTGGGCGTGCGGTCGAGCAACACCTTGGCGGCCATGATCATGCCCGGCGTGCAGAAGCCGCATTGGGTGGCGAAGGCATCGAGGAAGGCGCGCTGCAGCGGATGCAGCACGCCGCCCTCGGCGAGACCTGCCGTCGTCCTGATGACGGCGCCGTTGCAGGTCTCCGCCAGCGTCAGGCAGGAGAGCCTCAGCTCACCGTCGATGATGACCGAGCAGGCGCCGCAAGTGCCCTGGTGGCAGCCGCCTTTCGGCGAGGTGTCGCCGATCTTGTCCCGCAGCGCGTGCAGCAGTGTCGCGCCGCTGTCGATTAACTCGGCTTTCTCGGAACCGTTGAGCGTGAACTGGACCGGGACCTTCACCATGTCTTTCCTCCCAGCGCGCCTGCCCGGATATCCGGACAGACGCGCGCCCCCGACGTGTGAGACTTCCTGCCTGTCGCAATCCCAAAACCGCTACGCGTTTTTGGGCGACGGGCATCATTCGAGCAGCAGCCGGCCGAGATGGACCGGCAGCACTTCGGCGCGATACCAGGCGCTGGCGACCGGATCGGTAATCGGCGTTGTGCCTTCGTTTGCCACAGCCAGCGCCGGCGCGATCTCATCAGGCGTCAGCCTGCAGCCAAGCAGCGCCTTCTCGGCCGCTCTGGCACGCATCGGCCGGTCGGCCATGCAGCCAAGTGCGATCCGCGCGGCGGTGACCGTGCCGTTGTCTATCCGCTGCAAGAGCGCGGCGATGCTGAGTACCGAGACGCCCTTGGGCTTGACCCGTGACACTTTGAGAAAACGGAAGCTCTCCGCGCGGGGTAGGGCGAAGGTGACGGAGGTGACGATGGAACGGCTGGCGTCGCGTCCGGCCAGGAAGGTCTCGATCGGCACTTCGCTATCCTCGGTGGCGACGTTCGCGTCCAGCGCAAGCAGCGCGACGGCGAAGTCGCCGTAGGGCGCAGGCGCGAAGAGATTGCCGCCGACGCTTGCCATGTTGCGGATCGCCGGGCCGCCGACGGCGCGCACGGTGGGCGCAAGCCAGGCGAGTTCCGGATGGCGGGCAATCGCAGCCATGGTGACGGAGGCGCCAAGGCGAACCTTGCCGCCGGAAACAGCGATCGCCGACAGTGACGGTTCGGTGGCGCGGACGAGGCTGGAGACAGAGACATCGCCTTCATTGGCGGCGCGCACGACCAGCGTGCCGCCGCCGAGATAGCGCGTGCCGGCGGCCTGCAGTGCAGCGTTCGCGTCCTTCACCGTCGGGAATGTCTGGAGGGCAAGCGCCATGGCACGCTCCTTGGCTCAGCTTTGGCCGGCGAAATGGCTCTTCAGCGCGTTGAAGCCGCCCTGGAAGACATTGGCGCCCATGCCTTCGGCGAGCTTGTCGGCTTCCTCGGGAGCGGCGTCGAAGCTCGCGCTCCATTCGGCAAAGGTGCGGTCGCCGTCGGTGACACGTCGCAACTGCAGCGTCGCCTTGTGATTGGTGATCGGCTGCGGGGTCTCGAGGATGGAGTAGCTGACCAGAAACTTCTCGTCGGAGAAGTCGAGCAGCTTTTCGCGCAGGCGGGCGCCGCTGACGAGCTGGAAGTTGCGCACGCAGCCAACCGTGCTTGCGTCCTTGCCGTCCTCGATATGGCTTTCGACCATGCGCGGGTGCCAGCCCGGCAGGCCGTTGAAGTCGCGTATCCGCGCCCAGACCTGTTCGACCGGCGCGTCGATGACGCTGGAGATGGTGATTTTCGCCATGGAGCCGTTCCCTTGCGGATGCGTATGGCGGGAAGGGTAGGGCGCACAGGCAGCCGGCGCTTATCAATGCGTCTTGAGTGCCTATCAATCAGTCTGAAAATAGACCGAAACAGCCAGGGCCGCTCAAGCCATCGCCCGCGCCGCCTCGCGATAGAGCGTCGGCGGCACGCCGACATGGTCGCGGAAGAAGCGCGAAAAATTGCCCTGGGTGGTGAAGCCGAGATTGCAAGCGACCGAGATCAGCGGTTCCTGCGACCATTGCAGCTGGCGCACGGCTTCCTCCATGCGCAGCGTGTTCCAGTAGACGTTCGGCGTCAGATTGGTCTGTTCCTTGAACAAGGCGAAGAAATGCGGCCTCGACAGGCCGACGCTGCGGGCCACGTCGTCGAAGGAGATGCGTTCGCAGACATTGGCCTTCATCAGCTGGATCGCCTTGCGGACGCGGAAATCCTGCATGGTGTTGACGCGGCCACGCGCCACATGCGGCGCCGAGGCGTCGGCGGCGTCGAGCACGCTGTCGATGAAGCGCTCGATCTCGTAATTGGCGATGTCGTCGATGCTCTCATTGTCGCTGAGATGATCGAGCAGGTGCGCCGCCGCCTGGTGCAGCCACGGCTCCAGCGTGATCGCGGCCTGCGCGAACAGCGGCGCCGACGAGGGCAGGTCGCGGCGCCGGCGGGCCCAGTCGGGATCGATGTAGAAGGCGAGGAACAGGCCCGGCCTGCCGTCATGCGACAGGGCATGGCTGTGCGGCTGGAACGAATTGATGCCGGCGGCGGTGTCGGGCCCGAGCCGCACCGTCTCGCGGCCGATGGTCATCTCGCCGGCCGTGCCTTCAAGCCAGATGATCAGATGCGCCTCGACATGGGCATGGGTGACGAAGTCGTTGGCGACATTCAGGACAGAGACATGTCCGAACCGGCCCCAATAGAGCCTGATCGCGTCCGTCATGAGTATATCCTCCCGCGGGCGACTGGCCTCCCTTCGCCCGCCCGGGGATTGTGCGGCGGGCGTCGGGCGCTCGTCAAGGCGCGTGCGCTAGGTCTCACAGGCGCCTTGCGCCGCACGGGCGGATTTTCAGACTGAGCGATAGGAGCCGGATCCGGTCCGGCCTAGTCGCTGCGCCTGAAATTGCGGATACGGTCGAACAGGACCGCGAGCAGGATGGCGCCGCCGATGAAGGTGCCTTGCCAGAAGGCGTTGATGCCGAGCAGGCCAAGGCTGTTGCGGATCACCTCGATCAGCGCCGCACCGACGATGGCGCCGAAGGCGGTGCCGACACCGCCGGCGAGATTGGCGCCGCCGATGACGGTGGCGGCGATCACCTGCAATTCCATGCCGGTGCCGATGTTGGTGGTGACGGCGCCCAGCCAGCCGGTCTCGATGATGCCGGCAATGCCGGCCGCGAGCGCCGAGATCATGTAGACTGCGACCTTGATCTGCTTGACGGGAACACCGGTGAGCGTCGCCGCATGCTCGTTGCCGCCGATGGCGAAGATGTGCCGGCCGAACTTGGTCCAGCGCAGCGTGAAGCCGGTGATCAGCGCCAGAAGGATCATGTAGAGCACCGGATTGGCGATGCCGAACACCCAGGCGCCGCCGCCCAGCGCGAGCAGCTTGTCGTGGTCCGGACCGAACTGGAAGACGACCGTGTTGTTGGAGGCGACCATAGCGAGGCTGCGCGCGATGGACAGCATGCCGAGCGTCACCACGAACGGCGGAAAGCCGAGATACGCGATCAGAATGCCGTTGAAAGCGCCGATGACGAGCGCTGTCAGGATGGTGGCGAGGATGCCGACTTCGATGCCGTAGCCGGCATGCATGGTGACCGCCAGCACCATCGAGCACAGGCAAAGCACCGAGCCGACCGACAGGTCGATGCCGCCGGTGATGATGACGAAGGTCATGCCGAGCGCGACGATGGCGACGAAGGTGATGTTGCGGGTGATGTTGTAGAGGTTCTTCTGCGTGGCGAAGGCGTCGGTGGCGAAGGACAGGAACAGGCAGGCGAGGATCACCGCGATCACCACCCAGAAAGTCTGGCTGCCGAGCAGCCGCGACATGAAGGTGTGCTGCTTCTGCGCGATCGTCTGGTCAAGGGTGACTGCCATTATCGACCTTTCCTGCCGGGCCGCGCCAGCACCGTAAATTCCGGGGTTGCCGTGCTCATGCGACCTGCTCGATAGCGCCGGTGATCAGACCGGTTACCTCCTCGGGCGAGCTGGACGCGATGGTCTTGTCGGCCACTTTCCTGCCGCGCCGCATGACGATGACGCGGTCGGCGACGTCGAAGACGTCGGGCATGCGGTGGCTGATCAGCACCACCGCGATGCCCTGGTCGCGCAAATGGCGAATCAGGTTCAGCACTTCGGCGACCTGGCGCACCGAGATCGCCGCGGTCGGCTCGTCCATCAGCACGATCTTGGCCTGCGACAGCATGGTGCGGGCGATCGCCACCGCCTGGCGCTGGCCGCCCGACATCTGCTTGACGAGATCGCGCGGGCGGGTCTCGGACTTCAGTTCGGCAAAGAGCTGGCCGGCGCGCTTGTACATGGCGGCATAGTCGAGGATGCGGAACGGACCGACGCCCCTGCGCAGCTCACGGCCGAGATAGACATTGGCGGCGGCGGTCAGGTTGTTGCACAGCGCCAGGTCCTGATGGACGATCTCGATGCCGTGCTGGCGGGCCTCCGCCGGCTTGTGCAGGACAAGCTCCTTGCCGTCCAGCTGCATGTTGCCATGGCTCGGGCGGAAATTGCCGGCGATCATCTTGACCAGCGTCGACTTGCCGGCGCCGTTGTCGCCCATCAGGCCGACGACCTGGCCAGGCTCGATCGACAATGACACGTCGTTGACCGCCTGGATGGCGCCGAAATGCTTTGAGATGTTGGTGAGTTCGAGAACCGCCACCAGCGTTATGCCTCCCTGTTGCGGCCTGCGGTTCTGCCGCGGCCTCGCTCTCCCCAGCTCCTCCCCGGGAACGGCGATTTCGCGCATTTACGCTAATGCTCATGCAGGCGTCAATCAATTGTCGGACGAATTGAAGACATGTTTTACCAAAAATCCGTTTTGTAGGACAAATAGCAATTGACGTTGGCCGCAAGCCGATATTAGCTAAGCATCGGAGGAAGATCATGCCGATCTTTGGACCCGGCTGGGCGGGCGGAATCGGCGGGCGCGATACCGGTCCGGGACTTGGCGGCAGTTCTCGTCAGCGCGGTTCGGTATTGCATCTGGAAATGCTTATCGACCTGGACTGGCGGGGCACGAGCGCTCGTGAAACGATGCTCTGTTTTCGCGCACCGGGTTGATCTGCGTGGCGGGCACGCCGTGCCCGTCTGTTTCAAGGGAGGACTGATATGAGGAAATCACTTTTGCTCGCCGCTGCCGCCGTCATGGCGTTGGGCGCCGGGCCGGCACTGGCCAAGAAACAGCTCGTCATTGTGGTGAAGGGGCTCGACAACCCATTCTTCGAAGCCATCCACCAGGGCTGCGAGAAGTGGAACAAGGAAAACGCCAGCTCGGAATATGAATGCTTCTACACCGGCCCGGCATCGACTTCGGACGAGGCCGGCGAGGCCCAGATCGTGCAGGACATGCTGAGCAAGCCCGACACGGTGGCGATGGCGATTTCGCCTTCGAATGCGCCGCTGATCGCGCAGACGATCAAGACCGCCAATCCCTCGATCCCGATCATGACGGTCGATGCCGACCTTGCCAAGGAAGATGCGGGCCTTCGCAAGACCTATCTCGGCACCGACAACTATCTGATGGGCAAGAAGATTGGTGAATACATCAAGAAGGCCAAGCCCAATGGCGGCAAGATCTGCACCATCGAGGGCAATCCGGCGGCCGACAACATCCTGCGCCGCGCGCAAGGCATGCGTGACGCGCTGTCGGGCAAGGACGGTCTCGCCGCGCTTGCCGGCGAAGGCGGCTGGACGGAAGTCGCCGGCTGCCCGGTGTTCACCAATGACGACGGCGCCAAGGGCGTGCAGGCGATGACCGACATCCTCGCCGCAAATCCCGACCTCGACGCCTTCGGCATCATGGGCGGCTGGCCGCTGTTCGGCGCACCGCAGCCCTATCGCGACCTGTTCAAGCCGATGGCCGACAAGATCGCCAGCAACGCCTTCGTCATCGGCGCCGCCGACACGATCGGCGACGAGGTGGCGATCGCCAGGGATGGACTGGTGACCGCGCTGGTCGGCCAGCGGCCGTTCGAAATGGGCTACAAGGCGCCGTCGGTGATGATCGACCTCATCGAAGGCAAGAAGGTCGACGACCCGGTCTTCACCGGTCTCGATGAATGCACCAAGGACACGGTCGACACCTGCATCCAGAAGTAGGTCTCGATCTCGGGGTGCCCTTCGAAGGGCGCCCCGTCACTTCCCTCAGGGACAAGGACAGGCAGCGTTGTCGGGGCGGCAGTCTCCGGATTTGACGCGCCCATAGGTCGGCGAAGGCATCCGCGGGCGCGGACAATTCCGGACAGTTTCCACGCGACGGACTGACGATGCCGGAACGCCGATGCCGGACGACAAATCAAGAAAACGCTCTGCCGGGACCACGGCCAGCCATCCACTTGTCGCTGTTCGGCGACCGGAGATGGCCTGGAACCCGGGCTCGAGCGTGCATGCCTCGCTTGCCAGCGAGATCGGTCTTCGGATCGTGCGCGGCGACTATCCGCCGGGCACCATCCTGCCCAACGAGGCCAAATGGTCGGAAACCTTCAACGTCAGCCGCTCGGCGGTGCGCGAGGCGATCAAGATGCTGATGGCCAAGAGCCTTCTGGCATCACGCCCCAAGATCGGAAGCTGGGTGGAGCCGAAGGAACGCTGGAACCTGCTCGACCGCGATGTGCTTGCCTGGTACGCGAGCGCGCCGGACCGCGAGCTGTTCCTGAAGACGGTGCAGGAATTCCGCCACATCATCGAACCGGAAGCCAGCGCCTTCGCCGCCATGCGCAGGAGCGAGGAGCAGATGGCCGAGATCAGCCAGGCCTGCCGCGAGATGGGGGCTGCCACAAACCTGCAGGAGCGCACGCGCGCCGACACGCGCTTTCACCTCGCCATCCTCAGGGCATCGGGCAACGAGCTGCTGGTGCCGCTCGGCGTGCTGATCGAATCGGCGCTCGACCATTTGTTCGTCTTCGTCACGCGCGAGCACAGCGACCAGCGGCGGGCGCAGTCGTTGCACGAGGCCATAGAGAAGAACATCCGCCTCAAGCGCCCGGCCGCCGCTCGAACCGCCGTGCACCGGCTGCTGGCCAACACCGACGAGGTCATCGAGCGGTCGCGGCGGTGACGCGAGGCCTTCCCGACTTCAAATCTTCTGCTTCACGCCATCTTTTGACGGCATCAGGTCGACGCCGTTGACCTTGCCGATATGGGTCGCCAGCATCGGCACGAACTGCTCGGCCGGGCCGGCGGCGAAGGCGCCGGCAAAGGCGTTCTTGGTGGCGTTGCCGAGCGGGTTGGCGATGCCGGCGGCGCCCGCCATGGATTCCAGATAGGTAAGGTCCTTGAAGGCGTTGGCGATGGAGAATTTATGCGCGTCCCGGTCGCCCTCCAGCGTCCACCGCATGAAGGTCTGGTAGAAGGGGCAGTCCATGCGGCCGTTGCGGATGACGCTGTCGAAACGCGGCGGCGAGATGCCGACCTTCTCGGCCAGCGCCAGCGCCTCGGAATAGATCGCGGCGTAGCCCAGCGAGATGAAATTGTTGAGCAATTTCATGCGGTGGCCGTCGCCGGTGTCGCCGATATGGACGATGCGGCCGGCCCAGGTCTCGATCACCGGCTTCACCCTGTTGAAAACCGGGTCGGGCGCACCGACCATGGCGTCCAGCGTGCCTTCCCAGGCCTCCTTCGGCGTGCGGCTAAGCGGCGCGTCGACATAGTCGACGCCGAGCGCCTTGAGTTCGGCAGCCAGCGCCACCGTCGAGACCGGATCGGAGGTCGAGCAATCGACGACCACCGCGCCTTGCCTCAGGCCCTCCTTCAGGCCGCCGGGGCCGCGAATGATGGCTTCGACCTCGCGCGAGCCGGTGACGCAGATGAAGACGATGTCGGATGATGCCGCCACCTCGCGCGATGTCGCCGCTTCTGTGGCGCCGCGACCAGCCAGGTCATCCGCCGGTTTGCGGTTCTTGCGGCCGAGGAAGGTCAGCGGATAGCCCTTGTCGACGATATTCTTGGCGATGCCGTGGCCCATCAGGCCCAAACCGATAAAGCCGATCCTCTCTCGCGCGGCGGTCGTGTTCATGTGCGTCTCGTCCTGTCTGAAAATTATCGATAATTGCGCTGCCGTTCTTGCCGCATGCGCTCGCGGAATGCAATATTGTCCGACAATACACATAGTCCCCAAGCGATGTGGAGAGCGAAATGACGAAGCGGATCATGTTCACCGGTGGCAGCGGCAAGGCGGGGCGTCATGTCGTGCAATATCTGGTCGAGCATGGCTGCCAGGTGCTCAACATCGATACCAAGCCGCTCGACAATCCCAAGGTGCGCACGCTGATTACCGACATCACCGACAGCGGCCAGGTTTTCAACGCGCTGTCGAGCTATATGGGCCTGCATGAGTTCGACCCGTCGCTGCGTCCGCAGCCGGTCGACGCCGTTGTGCATTTCGCCGCCATCCCGCGCATCATGATCACGCCCGACAACGAGGTGTTCCGTATCAACGCGATGGGCACCTACAATGTCATCGAGGCGGCGGTGAAACTCGGCATCCGCAAGGTGGTGGTTGCGTCCAGCGAGACGACCTACGGGCTGGTCTTCGCCAACGAGCCGCGCGATCCCAAATATTTCCCGCTCGACGAGGAGTACGACGTCGATCCAATGGACAGCTACGCGCTGTCAAAGATCGTCAACGAAAAGACGGCGCGCGCCTTCGCGCAGCGCAACGGCACCGACATCTACGCCTTGCGCATCGGCAACGTCATTGAGCCGCATGAGTATTCGCTGTTCCCGAAATGGTTCGCCGATCCGGGCTTCCGCAAGCGGATCGCCTGGAGCTATGTCGACGCCCGCGACCTTGGCCAGATCACGCTCCGCGCCATCGAGAAGGACGGGCTCGGCTATCAGGTGTTCAACGCCGCCAACGACGACACCTCGTCCGACCTGCCGACAGCGGAACTCCTGAAGCGGTTCTATCCGAACGTGCCGGTCAAGGAGGAGTTCGGCGAATACGAGACGCTGCTCTCCAACCGCAAGGCGCGCGACCTGCTCGGCTTCCGTCCGGAGCACAGCTGGCGCAAATACGTCAAAACGGCATGATGGGGCGCAAAGCCGTGGCTGATCTGTGCACAGCCGCCGGCTTTGCGCTCCATCAGCCTTGCCGTGCTTGACAGGGTCCGAAATCCGGACTTTCTGGGGCAGATGCGGAACGGGAAGCCGAACAAGGAAAAATCACCGGAGCAGGCGGCGTCCGCCGAGCGCCAGGCCGCCATTCGCCGAGCCGATGCGCCGCGCATTCCGGGATCGAGCGTGCATGCTTCGCTGGCCAGCGAGATCGGCCTTCGGATTGTGCGCGGCGACTATCCGCCGGGCACCATCCTGCCCAACGAGGCCAAATGGTCAGAGACCTTCGACGTCAGCCGTTCGGCCGTGCGCGAGGCGATCAAGATGCTGATGGCCAAGAGCCTTTTGGCATCGCGTCCGAAGATCGGCAGCTGGGTGGAGCCGAAAGAGCGCTGGAACCTGCTCGACCGCGATGTGCTTGCCTGGTACGCAACGTCGCCGGACCGGGAGGTGTTCCTGAAAACGGTCCAGGAATTTCGCCACATCATCGAGCCGGAAGCGACGGCTTTCGCCGCGATGCGGCGTACCGAAGAACAGATGGCCGAGATCAGCCAGGCCTGCCGCGAGATGGGCGAGGCACCGACCCTGCAGGAGCGGACGCGCGCCGACACGCGCTTCCACCTCGCCATTCTCAGGGCATCGGGCAACGACTTGCTGGTGCCGCTTGGCGTGCTGATCGAATCCGCGTTCGACCATCTGTTCAGCTACACGACGCGAGAGGTCGACGACCTGCAACATGCGCAGAAGCTGCATGAGGCGATCGAGAAGAACATCCGTCTGCAGCGGCCGGACGCGGCGCGCGCCGCGGTGCGCAAGCTGCTCGCCAACACCGATGACGTCATTAAATCGAGATAGACGACGCGACCCGAGCGAAATCAATCGTCTCGCTCGCGGCCGAAAGCGGCGCGCAACTCGTCCTTGGCCTTCTCCAGCACTCGCTTGCGTTCCGCCGGCAGGTTGCTGCCGGCACGGTTGATGTAGAAGTTCAGCATCGACATGGCAGACTGGAACGGCTCGGCCTTACGCCGGTCGCTGTGCTCGGCCGATCGCTTGAGCGAGGCGGCGATCTTCCTGGCGTCGTCGGATTCGAAAATATGCTCTTCGAGATCCAGCGCGTCGCTGTGCCCGGTCACCTCGGCCGACCATTTTCGTTTCGCGGTCATGGCACCACTCCTTTCGTGACGGAAACTCAACGCGGCGATGTCTGTTCCCGCCGGATCCTGGTTTCTGGAGCGACGGATTTGCCTGTCGTGGCGCTGCTCGATGCCTGCCGATGGGCCGAATAGTGGAGCCGAACCGCTCGCTCCCAAGAACACCGCGGACAGGAAACGCCTTGGCCACCACCTTCTCCAGCAGCGCCCAGAGCCCAGACATCGACAGCGCCTATGCCTGGATGCGGCTCGCCATCTCGGTGGTTCTGGCAACGATCGGAGGTGTCGGCATGTGGGCGGTGGTCGTGGTGCTGCCGGCGGTGCAGGCGGAGTTCGGCGTCGACCGCGCCGCGGCCTCGATGCCCTATACCGCGACCATGGTCGGCTTTGCCGCCGGCAATGTGCTGGTCGGCCGCGCCATCGACCGGATGGGCTACTGGATCCCGGCGCTGGTCTCCGCGACGGCGCTCGGCGCCGGTTTCCTGCTCGCCTCGCTCACCAGTTCGATCCTCGGCTTCACCCTGGTCCAGGGGCTTCTGATCGGCGTCGGGACGTCGGCGATCTTCGGTCCGCTGATCGCCGACATCTCGCATTGGTTCAACCGGCGCCGCGGCGTCGCGGTGACGGTGGCGGCATCGGGCAATTACCTCGCTGGGGCGGTCTGGCCCTTCATCATGCCGACGATCATGAGGGCGGAAGGCTGGCGCTTCACCTATGCGGCGATCGGCGTCGTCTGCCTGCTCACAATGGTGCCGCTGGTGCTGATGCTGCGGCGCGGCGCTCCGCATGAAGCGATGGCCGGCACTGCCGGCGGCCGTCCGGTGCGGCCGATCTCGCTGTCGCCGGCGGCGCTGCAGGTTCTGCTGGTCGTCGCCGGCTTCGGCTGCTGCATGGCGATGTCGATGCCGCAGGTGCACATCGTCGCCTATTGCATGGACCTCGGTTATGGCATGGCGCATGGCGCCGACATGCTGTCGATCATGCTGGCGGCGGGCGTCGCCAGCCGCATCGGCTCGGGCTTCCTTGCCGATCGCATCGGCGCGGTGAGGACGCTGCTGCTCGGCTCGGTGCTGCAATGCCTGTCACTGCTGTTCTACATCCCCTTCGACGGGCTTGCCTCGCTCTATGTCGTGTCGCTTGTCTTCGGCCTGTCGCAAGGCGGCATCGTGCCCTGTTATGCGATCATCATACGCGATTACATGCCGGCAAGGGAGGCTGGACAGCGCGTCGGCATCGTCATGATGGCGACCATCTTCGGCATGGCGGTCGGCGGCTGGATGTCGGGCTGGATCTACGACCTCACCGGCTCCTATGCCGCGGCCTTCCTCAACGGCATCGCCTGGAACCTGGTGAATCTGGCGGCCATCCTCCTCCTGATGTGGAAGGCCCGGCGCAGTGCCCTGGCGATGGCCTGATGGCGGGCCGCACGGTGCCGGTCGCTTGACAAGGGCGGCAGGCTGCGCGACGCCAGATGGCGCGGCGAGGGACTGGCATGGCGATACCGACAAACACCATCGTTTCGCGGCCCAGCCTGGCTGATGGCGCGGCATCGAGGGCAGGGCGGTGATCAAGCCGCGCTCGCGCCGCGGCGGCGGCCGCCCGACCATCGCCGACGTGGCGCGCAAGGCCGGCGTCGGCGCCATCACCGTATCGCGGGCGCTGCGCGAACCGGGGCGGGTTTCGGAAGACCTGCGCCGCCAGATCCAGGCCGCCGTCGACGAGCTCGGCTATGTTCCCGACCCGAACGCAAGGGCGCTGGCCTCGGCCCGCGCCGAGGTGTTCGGCGTGTTGGTGCCGTCGCTCACCAACAACGTTTTCGCCGAAGTTGTGCGCGGCATCTATGACAGCCTGTCGGACAGCCCCTTCCGCATCCAGCTCGGCAATACCCACTATTCCGGCCTCGAAGAGGAGCGCCTGCTGCAGGTGTTTGCCCCGCAGCGTCCGGCGGCGTTGATCGTGGCCGGCATCGACCAGACTCCAACCTCGCGCCGCCTGCTGGAGACTGCCGGCTGCCCGGTGGTTCAGGTCATGGAGACCGGTCCCGATCCGGTCGACATGCTGGTCGGGTTTTCCCATTTCGACGGCGGCCGGGTGGCGAGCGAGCACCTGGTCGAGGCGGGCTACCGGCGGATCGGCTTCATCGGCGCCCGCATGGACCCGCGTTCGCAGCGGCGTCTGGCCGGCTACCGCGCCGCCATGGAAGCGGCGGGCCTGTTCGACCCCCGGCTGGTGACGACCACGCCACTGCTGTCCAGCGTGACGCTCGGTCGTGAGCTTTTTCGCGATGCGTTGGCCAAGATGCCGGCGCTCGACGGGATATTCTGCAACAATGACGATATCGCGCTTGGCGTCCTGTTCGAATGCCATCGCGCCGCTATCGCGGTTCCGAAGACCATCGGCATCGTCGGCTTCAACGATCTCGACATGATGCAAGCAGCGTTTCCGTCGGTCACCAGCATCCGCACCCATCGCTATGAAATCGGCCGCCAGGCAGTCGCCATGGCGCTGGCGGCGATCGCGGGAGAGAGGCCGCGACAGCGCGTTGTCGACCTCGGCTTCGAGCTGATGCGCCGCGAGAGCACAGCACGTTGAAACACGCAGAAGCGACTGTGCAAATGCCGGTTTACACTGCGTCATGGTAGCGCTACCAATTGTTTCGTGCGGAAATTCAAAGCAAGGCCAGCGTCTGTTTATTATATATAAGCGACAGCTCATGCTTGTTTATTATGTATAATATGCTAGCTTTGTTTTCTCCTTGAGGGAGATGGAGGAGGGGGCATCGGGTGGCAAACCGCCACCCTGGGTAGGCGTCATGGGGCAAGGCTGGAGGGCTTCGCCGGATGTGGACGGGCGCCAGAACCACGCAGCATCAGGCAGAACTGCAATCGGGAGGAATATCGATGATCAAGTCACTTGTTGGTGGCATCGTTGCCGCCACTGCATTCGTTATGCTGAGCTCATCGGCGATCGCCGAGCCGGAAATCGTCAAGGGACCGGCCGCGGAGCCGGACTGCTTCGCGCCGTGGGCAGCCGATACCCAGTTCTTCAAATTCCCCAAGAAGGAGGGCCCGTACCGCATCGCGCTCGCCAACGGCTATATCGCCAATACCTGGCGCATCCAGATGATCCAGACGGCCAAGGCCTATGCCGCGCAGAAGGACGTCGCGGCAAAGCTCAAGGAATTCAAGGTCGTATCGACCGGCGAGGATGTGCCGGCGCAGATTTCGGCGATCAACAACTTCATCGATTCCGGCTTTGATGCGGTCGTCGTCAATGCGCAGAACCCGACGGCCTTCGGGCCGGTGATCAAGCGCGCCAAGGAAGCCGGCGTCGTTCTTGTCGCCTTCGACAACATCCTCGACACCAAGGATGCCATCAACGTCAATGTCGACCAGAAGGGCCTCGGGGAACTGTGGGCCAAGTGGCTGATCAGCCATATACCCGATGGCGGCAAGATCCTGGAAGTACGCGGTGTTGCCGGCACCTCGGTCGACACCGATCGCCACAATGGCATCCATGAGGTCCTGGACGCTTCGGGCAAGAAGTGGGACGTCACCGAAGTCGCCGGCAAATGGGATGATCCGACAGCGCAGAAGGTCACCGCCGACGCCATCGCCACCAACGGTCCGTTCGTCGGCATCACCGGCCAGGGCGGCGACACCGGCATCGTACAGGCGATGATCGATGCAAAGCATGCTTTCGTGCCGTTCGGCGGCGAGACCGAAAACGGCTTCCGCAAGTTCTGCGCGGCGCACGCGGCCGATGGCCTGAAGTGCTCGTCGGCCGGCACCGGCCCCGCCCAGGTGGCGGTCGCTATCAAGACGGCGATCTCCGCGCTCGAGGGCAACGTCGTGCCGCAATCGGTGAAACTGCCGCTGGCGATCGTCGAGGATCCGAACTTTAAGGAAGGCCAGGACTACTTCCCCGATCAGTCCGACAATTTCTTCGTCGGCAATTCCTTCCCGACCTGCGGGATCAATTTCACCGCGCAGGAAATCATGGGCCAGACCAAGGAAAACAAGTAGTCTGACCGGCCGGGGCGGTGGGCATCTCCCGCGGCTCCGGCTGCTTGCCATCTGTCGATAGAAATTGCCTCGGAGGGCTGATGGACGGCGCGGTTCCGCTCTTTCGCATGGAAGGCATATCCAAGCGCTATGGCGGCGTGCGTGCCTTGGAAAAGGCCGAGCTGACGGTCACGGCCGGTAGCATCCACGCCATTCTCGGCGAAAACGGCGCCGGCAAGTCGACACTGATCAAGGTGATGGCCGGGGTCGTCGCGCCGGACGAAGGCCGCATGATGCTGGACGGTCGCGAGGTGAGCTTCGCCTCGCCGGCGGCGGCCAACCAGGCAGGCATCGTCTGCATCTTCCAGGAACTGTCGCTGATACCGGAACTCAGCGTCGCCGACAACATCGTCATCTCCGACCCGCCGAAACGTTTCGGCCTGATCGACCGCAAGGCGCAGCGCCGCATCGCCGAAGAGGCGCTCGCCCGCGCAGGTGCTTCCGACATCCATCCGCTGGGGCTGGTGAAGGATTTGCCGCTGTCGCGCCGGCAGATGGTCGAGATCGCCAAGGCGCTGGCCCGCAAGCCGCGCATCCTGATCCTCGACGAGGCGACCTCGGCGCTGACCGCGACCGATGTCGCCAAGATCTTCGGCGTGCTGAAGAGGCTGCGGGAAGAGGGGCTGGCGCTGCTCTACATCTCGCACCGGATGAACGAGATCGCCGAGCTTGCCGACCAGTGCACCGTCTTCCGCAACGGCCGCAACGTCGCCAGCTACGCGGCTGGCTCGAAGAGCGACAGCGAAGTCGTCGAATTGATGATCGGACGCGAATACAGCCACATCTTCCCGCCGAAGCCGGCGCGGCACGCCGCCGCCGTCCCGGTGCTGGAGGCACGCAACCTGTGCTGGACCGATCGGCTGGACAATGTCTCGCTCACCGTCGGGGCGGGCGAGGTCGTCGGCCTCGGCGGCCTCGACGGTCAGGGCCAGCGGGAGTTGCTGCTTGCCTTCTTCGGCGTGCTGCGCGGCCTTGCCGGCGAGATCCTGGTCGACGGCAAGGCGGTTTCCATCGCCAGTCCTTCAGCCGCGCGTGACGATCGCATCGGCATGGCGCTCATCCCCGAGGACCGCAAAACCGAGGGGCTCATGCTGCCGATGACGGTGCGCGAGAACCTTTCCTTCGCGGCGCTCGACCGACTGTCAAAGGCTGGCGTCATCGACCGCGCGACCGAGCAGCGGCTGATCGACGACATGGTGGAGCTGCTCGCGATCAAGACCGCTGGCCTCGACATTCCGGTCGGCGCGCTGTCGGGCGGCAACCAGCAGAAGGTCGTCATCGCCAAATGGCTGATGCGGCAGCCGCGCATCGTCCTGCTCAACGACCCGACGCGCGGCATCGATGTCGGCACCAAGCAGGAACTCTACCAGTTGATGCGCAAGCTCGCCGACGCCGGGGCCGCGATCCTGTTCTATTCGACCGACTATGACGAACTGATCGGCTGCTGCGACCGGGTGCTCGTGCTCTATGACGGCGCGGTCAAGCGCGAGCTGGTCGGCGCCGAGATCACCGAGCATGCGCTGATCGCCAGCGCGCTCAATATCCACGGCGAGGGCGCCGGTCCGATGCAGGGAGAGGGCGCATGAAGGGGATCGCAGCGTGAAGGATTGGCGTTACTGGCTGGCCGAGCAACGCGGAACGCTGCTCGCACTCGGTATCTTCGTCGCCATGTTCGCGATCTACAGCGCGAACCACCCGGCGGGCTTTACCGCCAATGTCGTGCAGACGGCCGCCAACAAGGGCGTGCTGCTTGCCTTCGTCGCCATGGCGCAGACCCTGGTGGTGATCACGGCCGGCATCGATCTATCCGTCGGCATGATCTTCACGCTGACCAATTGCCTGGCTTCCTGGCTGGTGATCGGCACCGGCCTCGAGACGGCCTTCGGCGTCGTCGCGGTGCTCGGCACCGGGCTCGTCTGCGGCGCCATCAACGGCGCCATCGTCATCTATGGGCGGCTGCAGCCGATCGTCGCCACCATCGCCACCGGCGCCGTCTATTTCGGCCTCGCACTGCTGCTGCGGCCGTTTCCGGGCGGTTCGGTCAATGAGGACCTTGCCGATTTCCTGACCGGGCGCTTCTTCGGCGTCGCGCCGGCGAGCCTGGTCGCGCTGGCGGTCGTGGTGCTGATCGTGTGGGTGCCGTTCAGCCGCTCGGAGCTTGGCCGCGCGGCCTACGCCGCCGGCTCCTCGGAAACCGCCGCCTACATGTCGGGCGTGCCGATCCGGCGCGGGAAATTCGTCGCCTACGCGCTTGCCGGGCTGCTTGCCGCGATCGGCGGGCTGTTCCTGACCTTCTTCACCTATACGGGTGACGCCGCCTACGCCAGCGGCAATGCCTATACGCTGTTTTCGATCGCCGCCGTCGTGCTCGGCGGCGTTTCGCTGTTCGGCGGCAAGGGCAGCGCCATCGGCGCGATCTTCGGCGCGCTCGCCTTCCGCACCATTGGCGACCTTTTGTTCGTCTTCGATTTCGATCCGCTCTGGCAACCGCTGTTCCAGGGCGTCATCCTCCTGATCGCGGTCAGCCTCGGCGCCTTCGCCCTGTTCAGGGTCCGCAACCGGCTGGAGTGGTTCCTGTGAGCGAAACGACCATCGGCGGCATCGCCGGGCGCATGCCGAAATTCATCCGCCGCGCCGATCCGGCTGTTATCACGGCCTTCGCCTGCATAGCGCTGCTGCTGTTTCTCGGCAGCCTCTATTCGCGCAGCTTCCTGTCGCCGGAATATCTCTTGCAGCAGCTCAAAGTGGCGTCGTTCCTCGGCGTCATTGCCACCGGCATGATGCTGGTCATCCTGCTCGGCCAGATCGACCTGTCGGTGCCGTGGTCGGTGGCGGTCGGCGCGATGATGGCCGCCGCGGCCGCGGCCTACGGTCCGGTCGGCGTGGCGCTTGCCATCCCGTTCGGCATTGTCTGCGGCATCGCGATCGGCGTCGTCAACGGCATCGGCGTCGCCTATCTGCGCATCCCCTCGATGATCGTGACGCTGGCCACCAACGCCGTCGCGCAAGGGCTGATGGTGGTCTACACGGGGGGCTTCTCGCCGCAGGATTCGGCAACGCCGGCCATGCGCTACCTGGCGACCGGCTTTGCCATTCCGGCGGTGCCCAACGCCGTCATCATCTGGGCGCTAATCGGCGCGGCCATGGTCTTCGTGCTGACCCGTACCGGCTTCGGCCGCGCCGTCTACGGCATCGGCAACCGTGAGCGCGCCGCCTATCTTTCGGGCATCGACACACGCCGCGTTGTGATGGTCGCCTTCGCGGTTTCGGGCGGACTCTCGGCCTTTGGCGGCGTGCTTTTGGCGGGTTACGCTTCGAAGGCGGCGCAGTCGATGGGCGATGCCTATCTCTTGCCGTCGATCGCGGCGGTGGTGCTCGGCGGCACCTCGATCCTTGGTGGACGCGGTTCCTATCTGGGCACTGTCGCCGGCGTCATCCTGATCACGCTTCTGCAGTCCATCCTCTCGGTCATGCAGATGCCGGAGGCAGGACGGCAGATCATCTACGGCGTGGTCATCGTGGTCATGCTTCTGCTCTACGGCCGGGCCCCGGCGAGCCGCTGACCGTGATCGAAAAAGCGGGACCGCCGGCGACCAAGACGCCGCTGGCCATCGTGGTGATGGGGGTTGCCGGCTGCGGCAAGTCCGCGGTCGGCGAGGCGCTGGCGGCGGCGCTGGGTACGGCATTCGTCGAGGGCGACAGGCTGCATCCGCCCGAGAATGTGGCGCGCATGGCAAGCGGTGAACCGCTCACCGACGAATTGCGCGCCGGCTGGCTCGATGCGATCGGCCGGCGCATCGCGGCCTCGATCGCCGACGGGCAGAGCGTAGTCGCCGCCTGCTCGGCGCTGAAGCGCGGCTACCGCAGGCGGCTGCGCGGCTTTTGCCCGGACCTGCGTTTCGTCTATCTGGAAATCGATGCGGAAACCGCCAGGCGCCGTGTCGGCAGCCGCAAGGGGCATTTCATGCCGGCGAGCCTGGTCGACAGTCAGTTCGCCACTCTGGAAGCGCCGACAGCGGATGAACCCGCCTTGACCGTGGACGGCACCGGCCGGATCTCCAACATCGTCGCCGGCGTGCTTGACGAACTCAGGACAAAGACCTCATGAGGATACGTCGGCGTCGGCGTCCGTCGTGTCGCCCGACCTCGCGGTGAACCTCTGGGCACCTGCCCATACCATCATCTGTTCCGGGTACAATTTCATCGCCTCCAGGAGGCGATCGCGCTTGAGCAGGATGTAGCGCGCCTGCAGCTCCAGGTTCTTCGCCGCCATCTCCCCTGTCGCGGCGGATATCGGCTCTTCAGCCGGGACCAGTTCGGGACTGATAACCGCACGGTATTCGCGAAACGGCACCGTCTCGAAGGTCGACATGGCAAACAGCGCCGTTCCGCCGCGCGCGGCGAAGTTCGCCGGAGTCGAGGCCAGTTGGGTCCAGCCGCTTTGCCCCATGTCGACTTCGGTGAACGTCGTGCCGGAGTGGGTGGTGTTGGTCATCAGGACGACGCCGTTTTCCCTGAGCATGCGCTGCATGCGCACGGTCACCTGATAGGCGTCGCCGCGCTCGAAGATGACCCGGCCTTTCAGAAAACGGTTCTCCACCGCGATCAGCGGCCGGTTCAGGAAGCGCAGGCCGAACACCGTGTCCGAAACGCCGTGGAAGTTGACGCTGACCTGATGCGCCTCGATGCCGGCCTCATGCAAGGCCCGCTTGCCGATGACGGTCTGGGCGGTGAACTGATCACACCAGATGATGGCGCCCCGACCTCGCTGCAGCGCCGCGCGCAGGCCCTCAAGCCCCTCCAGCCGAATTTCCGGCGACCATCCATGGCCGGTGATGTGCGCGGCAAGCAGCAATTGTCGGCGATGGACCGCGGCAAGCAACCCCTTGAATAGCGCTTCCGTATCGACGCCATCGCCGAAGACGGCACGAACCGCCGCGGCATAGCGTGGAAAATCCTTGCGGAGATGGCGCCTCAGCCGGAGCTTGGAGCTCCAGGCGCAGATCCGCACCCAACTGGCGAGCGGCAGCGTCGCGGCGACCACGAGAAAAAAGCCGAGCAACAGGCTTTCGCGAACATCGCGGTTCGAGAAGCGGCGCAGCCGGCCGGGCCTGACCAGCCTGCGGCTGAAGAAGCGGACCGCTTCGCCGCGCTCCGGCACCGGCACGTCGGCGATGATCTCGGTGTGGTAGATGTTGGACGATGTCCTGCGGTCGGCCTTGCGGGATTTTCCGAACCACGGCAGCCTCATCGGATCGGTGTCCCGCCTGTTCCTGGTTGCGTCCGAAAGGCCGCTCTACTGCGTCCATTGCCCCGACGCAATCGGGCACAGGCATTCGAGCGCCCAGGGGACGGCGCTGACCTTGATGCGGAGCTTCAGGTCCGGGTCAGATCTGCGAGGTCAGCTCGACGGGAAAATCGTCATTGTCGGCGTCGCGCATGGCGGCAAGGCTGCGGTTGTCCAGCACCTCGGCAATCGCCTGGCGCACTTCCAGCATCATGTGCCGGACCTGGCAGGTCGCCTCGTCGCAATCCTCACAGCGCTGGTACTGCGTGCGGCTGGCGCAGGGGATCGGCGCCAGAGGCCCGTCGAGGACGCGCACGACATGGCCGATCTTGATCTCGGAGGCCGGCCGGGCAAGGCGATAGCCGCCTTCCTTGCCCTTGCGGCTCTGGACGAAACCGGCATTGCGCAACTCGCCCAGAATAGCGTCGAGGAATTTCTTCGGAATGTTGTTGGCGACAGCGATGTCATTGACGAATGCAAGCTGGCCGGCCGGCAGTCCGGAAAGATGCACGAGGGCCTTGAGGCCGTATTTGCCTTTTTTGGTAAGCATGCCCGATTCAGTTCATGAAAACCCCAACCGCCTGCATCTGGCGGTTGTTTGTGTGCAAATCATGACGTCTCGGATCGCGTATTGCCGTTTCGTGCAAAACAAGCCGCCCGACGGCACGTTAGGCGCAAACGCGTTGATTCTTTGTAAGGTTTTTCACAGATGAGGTCGAGATTTTGCCAGGATCCGGCCTGCTGACGCATGAAATGAGGAAAGCCGGCACGGCCGGCTTTCCTGCTCAGGCCGAAGCCGACGCGTTGGACCCTCAGCGGTTGCCATAGGACTGGTCGAGCAGGCCGCCGGCGGCGAAATGCTCGGCCTGCACCTTGGCCCAGCCGCCGAAGACGTCGTCCACTGTCGGCAGGCGGACGTCGGGGAACTGGTCCTTGTACTTCGCGGCGACCGCCGCATCGCGGACGCGGTTGCCGTTGCGGGCGAGGATGTCCTGGCCTTCGGGCGTATAGAGGAAGTCGAGATAGCTCTTGGCGAGATCTCGCGTGCCATGCTCGTCGGCAACCTTGTCGACTATGGCGACGGGAAACTCCGCCAGCAGGCTGACCGAGGGCGTGACCTGCTCGAACTTGTCGTCGCCATACTCCTTGCGGATGCCACGCGTCTCCGATTCGAAGGTGATCAGCACATCGCCGATCTCGCGCTGCACGAAGGTGGTGGTGGCGGCGCGGCCGCCGGTGTCGAAGATCGGCACGTTGTTGAACAGTTTGGTGACGAATTCCTTCACCTTGGCGTCGTCGCCCTTGAAGGCCTCCTTGGCGTAGGCCGTGGCGGCGAGATAGGTGTAGCGCGCATTGCCCGATGTCTTCGGATTGGGGAAGATCACCTGCACGTCGTCGCGTACCAGGTCGTTCCAGTCCTTGATGTGCTTGGGGTTGCCGGCGCGCACCAGGAAGGACGGCAGCGAATAGAAGGGCGAGGCGTTGTCGGGAAAGTCCTTCTGCCAGTCGGCGGAGACGAGACCCTTGTTGACCAGGAAATCGACATCGGTGACCTGGTTGAAGGTGACGACATCTGCGCCGAGGCCTTCGGCGATGGCGCGCGCCTGCGCGGAGGTCCCAGCATGCGACTGGTCGATCGTCACGCCCGGATGTTCGGCGATGAAGGCCTGGTTGACCTCGGCGAACAGCTCGCGGCCGACGTCGTAGGACGCGTTCAGCAATCGGTCGGCCGCCCAGGCTTCGGAGGATGCAAGGAAAAGTGTGGCCAGTGCCGCCGCGCCAAGCAAGAATCGCTTCATGAAAACCGGCTCCTTGAGAGTTGCAACAAGGGCGCAGGATAATAGCACAAGGCCGGCCAGCGCCAGACATGCGAGCCGGCGCTATCGTGTCGTCGTCGGAAAAGATTCCGCCGAAACAAATGCTTGTTAGGATTTTCTTTCAGGCTGATTCAGCTGGCTTTTCCGGGCTCAGATGCCGGGAAAAGCTTCCAGCGCCGCGGCCTGAACGCCACCCGACTCTTCTGCGCCGCCGGATGGTCGACGGGCAATTCGACCTCGACCCGCTGGCGCTCGCCGCCGACTTCGAGCTCCACCCGCCTGGTGCCAGCGACACGGCGGCTGGCGGCAACGGTGCCGGCGATGCAGCCGCTGCAGCCGTCAAGGAGCTCGACGTCGTGCGGGCGGAAGTAGAGCATTGCGTCGCCTGAGGCCGCGTGCGGGGCGGACAGGCCGATCGATCGGTCGGCGATCCAGACCTCGCCGCTCTCGACCTTGACCGGCAGCGAGCTCGATTCACCGATGAAGGAATAGACAAAGGGCGAGTTCGGCGTGTCGTAGATCTCATCGGCGGAACCGACCTGCTCGATGCGGCCCTGGCTCATCACCACGACGCGATCGGCAAGCTCGAGCGCCTCTTCCTGGTCGTGGGTGACGAAGACGGTGGTGTGGCCAGTGCGGTCGTGGATCTCGCGCAGCCAGCGGCGAAGCTCACGCCGCACCTGTGCGTCGAGCGCGCCGAACGGCTCGTCGAGCAACAGCACCTTGGGCTCGATCGCCATGGCGCGGGCGAGCGCCACGCGCTGGCGCTGGCCGCCGGAAAGCTGCGCCGGATAGCGCTTCTCCAGGCCCGAAAGCTGGACGAGGTCGAGAAGCTCGGAGGCGCGGCGGCGGATCTCCTGTGTCGGCGGCCGTGCCGCGCCGTGCCGGACCTTGAGGCCGAAGCCGATATTGTCGGCCACCGTCATGTGCCGGAACAGCGCGTAGTGCTGGAAGACGAAGCCGACATTGCGCTCCTGTATCGACTTCTGCGAGGCGTCCTCGTCGCCGAAGAAGATCGTGCCCTTGGTCGGCCGTTCCAGCCCTGCAATCAGCCGCAGGAGCGTCGTCTTGCCGGAGCCGGACGGGCCGAGCAGCGCGATCAGCTCGCCCGACTTGATGTCGAGGGATACGTCATGGAGGGCCGGAAACCGCTCAAACTCCTTGCGCACGTTGGCAACGCGAACTTCCATAAACTGTCCCTTTTGTCGATGCCTGCCGTTATCCCAAAACCGGTTCGCGCTTTTGGGCGATATGCATTCAGTGTCCGCGCGTGGCGGCGATCTCGGCGCCGTAGCGCATCTCGAGAAGTGTTTTCAAGACCAACGTCACCAGCGCCAGGCCGGCAAGCAGCGAAGCGACGGCGAAGGCGCCGACCGCATTGTACTCATTGTAGAGGATTTCGACATGCAGCGGCATGGTGTTGGTAAGGCCGCGGATGTGCCCCGAGACCACCGACACAGCGCCGAACTCGCCCATGGCGCGGGCGTTGCAGAGCAGGACGCCGTAGAGCAGGCCCCATTTGATGTTGGGCAGCGTCACAAACCAGAAGGTCTGCCAGCCATTGGCGCCGAGCGAAAGGGCAGCCTCCTCGTCGCCGTTGCCCTGTTCCTGCATCAGCGGGATCAACTCGCGGGCGACGAAGGGGAAGGTGACGAAGACGGTGGCGAGCACGATGCCCGGCACGGCGAACAGGATGACGACGCCATGCGCCTTCAGCCATTCGCCGAGCATCCCTTGGGCGCCGAACAGAAGCACATAGACCAGGCCGGAAATCACCGGCGAAACCGAGAAGGGCAGGTCGATGAGGGTGGTCAGGAAAGCCTTGCCCTTGAACTCGAACTTGGCGATCGCCCAGGCGGCGGAGATGCCGAAGACGAGGTTGAGCGGCACCGAGATCGCCGCCACCAGCAGCGTCAGGCGGATGGCCGAGCGTGTGTCGGAACTGGCCAGTGCCTCCGTGTAGGCGCTGACGCCCTTTGCCAGCGCCTCGTGAAAGACGACAATTAGCGGCATGAGCAGGAAGACGGCGAGGAAGGCGAAGGCCACGACCATCGCCACGATGCGCACCGGCCGGCTTTCGGTGACCGCCGCCGACTGGCTTTCGTGATGCGGTTCGTAGGATTTGATCTCGGGATCAGCCATAGCGTTTGCGGCTCCATGACTGCGCCAGATTGACGACCAGCAGCATCAGGAAGGACAGCGCCAGCATGATCGCCGCGATCGCGGTGGCGGCGGGATAGTTGTACTCCTCGAGCCTGATGACGATCAGCAGCGGCGCGATCTCCGACTTGAATGGCAGGTTGCCGGCGATGAAGATGACCGAGCCGTATTCGCCGACGCCGCGCGCGAAGGCGAGCGAGAAGCCGGTGATGATCGCCGGCGCCAGGCCCGGGAACAGGATGCGGGTGATGATCTGGAAACGATTGGCGCCGAGCGTGGCGGCGGCTTCCTCGACCTCCTTGTCGAGCTCTTCCATGATCGGCTGCACGGTGCGCACGACGAAGGGCAGGCCGATGAAGACCAGCGCGATGACGATGCCGAGCGGCGTATAGGCGACCTTGATGCCGAGCGGCATCAGCAGTTTGCCGATCCAGCCATTCGGCGCGTAAAGCGTGGTGAGCGCGATGCCGGCGACGGCGGTCGGCAGCGCGAAGGGCAGATCGACCATGGCATCGACGATGCGACGGCCGGGAAAGCGGTAGCGCACCAGCACCCAGGCGACGATGGTGCCGAAGACGACATTGACGCCAGCGGCGATGAAGGCGGTGCCGAAGCTGATTTCAAGCGCGTTGATGGTGCGGCGATCGGCAGCGATCGCCCAGAAATCGGTCCAGCCGAGTGCCGCCGAGCGCCAGACCAGCCCGGAGAGCGGGATGAGGATGATGAGCGTGAGGTAGGCAAGCGAGAAGCCGAGCGTCAGTCCGAAACCCGGAATGACGCTCGGCTGCTTGAATCGCCACCCCGCCGGAGCGGGTACTGTGGTCATGGAATTCTGGTTCGTCCCTTCTTATTCAGACCAGATTGCCGTCGGTGATGTCTCGGGCCGCGAGGCCGTCGCGCCTCACTGGGCCGGCTTGTAGATCTGGTCGAATATACCACCGTCGCCGAAATGATAAGGCTGTGCCTTCTTCCAGCCGCCGAAAAGCGGATCGTCGATTGTGATCAGCTTGATCTCGGGCAGTTTGGCGAGGTCCTCGGCG
This sequence comes from Mesorhizobium sp. M4B.F.Ca.ET.058.02.1.1, assembly GCF_003952505.1. Classification (NCBI taxonomy): domain Bacteria; kingdom Pseudomonadati; phylum Pseudomonadota; class Alphaproteobacteria; order Hyphomicrobiales; family Phyllobacteriaceae; genus Mesorhizobium; species Mesorhizobium sp. M4B.F.Ca.ET.058.02.1.1. The sequence continues at coordinate 6,448,545 of NZ_CP034450.1, forward strand.
GGAACCAGATCGGGTTTTGCCGGACGATAGTGGTTCTTGGCGATCAGCGTCTGGCCCTCCTTGGAGTAGAGGTAGCCGAGATATGCCTCGGCCACCTTGCGCGTGCCCTTGGCGTCGACATTGGCGTCGACCACCGCGACAGGCGGTTCGGCCAGGATCGAGGTCGGCGGATAGACGATGTCGAAATTGTCGGCGCCGAATTCGTCGAGCGCGAGATAGGCCTCGTTTTCCCAGGCCAGCAGCACGTCGCCCAGGCCCTTTTGCGCGAAGGTCACGGTCGAGCCGCGCGCGCCGGTGTCGAGGACCGGTACTTGGCTGTACAGCTTGGCAATGAATTCCTTGGTTTTGGCCTCGTCGCCACCGTCATTGGCGTTGGCATAGGCCCAGGCGGCCAGATAGTTCCAGCGCGCGCCGCCGGAGGTCTTCGGGTTCGGCGTGATCACCTGGACACCGTCCTTGATCAGGTCGTTCCAGTCATGGATGCCCTTCGGGTTGCCCTTGCGGACCAGGAAGATGATGGTCGAGGTGTAAGGGGCCGAATTATTCTCGAACTTTTTCCGCCAATCCGGATTGATCTTCTTCGCCTTCGAGACGATGGCGTTGATGTCCCCTTCGAGGGCCAGCGTCACCACGTCGGCGTCGAGGCCATCGATCACGGCGCGGGCCTGCGCGCCCGATCCGCCATGCGACTGCTGGATGGTCACGGTCTCGCCGGTCTCGGCCTTCCAGTGCGCGGCGAAAGCCTCGTCATAGGCCTTGTAGAGCTCACGCGTCGGGTCGTAGGACACGTTGAGAAGGGTCGTATCGGCGAACGCGAAACCGAGCGTGCCGAACTGGACCGATGTGGCGACCAGCGCGCCAAGCAGTTTCTTGAAATGAGGTTTGGTCATTTCCGCCTCCGTTGATGACGGCCGAACTCTAGCGAATTGATAGAATTTAGATGCATTCAATGTTGCCTTTTTTGGCGTCTCGGAGAAATTTTTCGCCGATCGTCTATCCCTTGGGGAAATGGTTTCCTCATATTAGATAGACCGCCCTCGCCGGCTCGACGCTATCTAGAAGCGGGGCCGCCCTCGGGCAAGGCCGCGTGGCGACAGATCGGCCTTCGCGGCCGGACCTCTAAGGCGCGGTGACGGGAAAGTCGAAGCGTTGCTTCGGAAACGGCTCGGCCACCAGCGTGAAGTGCCACCATTCGCGGGCGTAGTTGCGGAAACCGGCGGCGCGCATGGCCTCGACCAGTCGCTTGCGGTTTGCAGCCGCGTCGGCGGGGAGCGGATGGTGCGCGGTTTCGCTGGCCTGGTCGAAACAGTCGAAGCCGGTGCCGAAATCGAGCGTGTCGGCATCGGGCGCGCCGCAGGCAGGGTGAGGTGCGGCCGCACCATCAATGGCTGCAATGGCGAGATCCACGGTCGAGCCGCGCGAATGGCTGGAGAGTTCGCCGATATAACCCTTGGCGATGAGGTCGCTGCGTTCCACTGCCGGATACCATTGCGGGTCGGGCGATCCGCCCGTTCGCGTCCACTCGACCATGTCGGCGACGGCCCGCGCCGGGCGGTAGCAGTCGAAGACCACCAGGGTCAGGCCCTTTGCTGAAAGAGCTTTCTGGACGATGGACAGCGCTTTCGCTGCTTGTCGGGTGAGGATGCAGACCGGCGCGTCATAGCCCTCGGCCTTGCGGTGCAGGAAGTTCTTGAGACCGGCATAGCGAATGTCCTGGCGGATCGAGGGGACGACATCGGCAAGACGGACGAAGCCGGCGGGGAGGGGATCGGCGGAGGCGGGGAAGGTTGCGATCAGGAGAGCTAGCGTTGCGAGAATCCTAGCTGCTCTCGCCGAAGGATGGCGCCGCGCGCCAGACATCCGGCCAAGAAGCGCAATCCGCTGAATCGGTTGCGGCATCCTATTCAACGAAAACCTTCACGCTTGCCGCGCGGCCGGCGGCGTCGATCACGGTGAGCGTCGAATAGCCGGCGCCGTCGGGCAGCCAGGTGGCGGTGCGGCGCCGGTCGATGCCGGACAGCGGCTTGCCGTTGGCCAGCCAGCGGAAGGGCGCGCGGCCGCCCTGCAGCTTCAGCACCAGCGGCGAGGCGTCGGCCGAATTGGCGGCGAGGTCGACGCGCGCGCCGTCGGGCGGAAAGACGATCGTCGGCGCGGGCTCGGCCGGCGTTGCCTGCACCAGCCCGTCCGATCCGGCGCCGAAGCGCGCCAGCGTCACCGGCAACTCGTCGCGTTTTGGGCGGTGCACGCCGGCCGGCTGGCCGGGAAGCGGAACGGTGGCGAGGCCGGCGCGGACGAAGCCCTCGAACAGGATCGGGGCGGCCGAGACGTATCCGGACAGCCCGGGCACGGCGCCGGCATCGGCGCGTCCGACCCAGACGCCGAGCACATAGCGGCCGTCGAAGCCCACCGACCAGGCGTCGCGGTAGCCATAGGAGGTGCCGGTCTTGTAGGCGATGCCGCGCTGCAAGGCGCCCTCCGGCGGCTTCACGCCCGACAATATGTCGGTGATCTGCCAGTTGGCCTGGTCGTCGAGGATGGTGGCGGTGGTGCGCTCGGCGTTGGCCGGCTCGGTGCCGTCATGCAGCGTGTGCGCCTTGCCGCCATTGGCGAGGCCCGTGTAGAGCTGGACGAGATCGCGCAGCGTCACACCGACACCGCCGAGGCCGATCGCCAGGCCCGGCGCCTCGTTGACCGGCAGCACCGGCTTGACGCCGGCCTGGCGGAAGCGCGCCGTCAGCCTGGCCGGTCCGACCGCGTCGAGCACCCGGATCGCCGGCACGTTGAGCGAGAGCTGCAGCGCCTGGCGGATGCTGACGTCGCCTTGATAGCCCATGTCGAAATTTTTCGGCCGGTAGCCGCCGAAATCGGCCGGGCTGTCCTCGATGATGGTCTCCTGCGCGACGAGGCCCTGCTCGAAGGCGAGCCCGTAGATGAACGGTTTCAGCGTCGACCCCGGCGAGCGGACGATCCTGGTCATGTCGATCCAGCCGGAGCGGCTGGCGTCGAAGAAGTCGGCCGAGCCGACCTCGCCGAGGATGTCGCCGGTGCGGGCATCGGCCAGCACCATGGCGACGGAAAGTTTTGGGCCGAGCCTGGCGGCGGCTTCCTTCGCCACCTGTTCCAGTCCTTGCTGGACGCTCCTGCGGATGGTGAGCTGCAGCGGCTTGCCCGGTATGGCCTTGGGCAGCATGGCATAGGCGGCATGGGCGGCCAGCGCCGGCAGCTTGCGGCGCAGGCCGGAGACATCGTCGAGGGCGGCGCGCGCGGCTTCCCGTTCGCCGAGCAGTCCGGCGGAAACCATGCGCGTCAGCACGCGGTCACGCGCGGCATGGGCGATGTCGGGGTTGCGGTCCGGCCGCCGCTTCTCCGGCAGTTGCGGCAGGGCAACGAGCAGTGCTGCCTCCGAGACCGTCAGCCGCTTCGGCTCCTTGCCGAAATAGGCGAGCGAAGCGGCACGCACGCCTTCGAGGTTGCCACCATGTGGCGCCAGCGTCAGGTAGCGCTCCAGGATCTCGCGCTTGGAAAGCCGCCGCTCGATCTGGATGGCGCGTAGCATCTGCTTGATTTTGGAGCCAAGGCTGCGACTGTCGCGCGGTTCGATCAGCCGGGCAAGCTGCATCGACAGCGTCGAGCCGCCGGAGACGATGTGGCCGTTGCTGACGAACTGACCGGCGGCACGGCAAAGCGCCAGCAAATCGACGCCGTCATGGTCCCAGAAGCGCTTGTCCTCATAGGCGACCAGCATGTCGACGAACTGCTTGTCGACCTGGTCGAGCCGGGTTTCGAGCCGCCAATAGCCGTCGGAGGTGGCGAAGGCGCGCAGAAGCTGACCGTCGCGGTCCTGCACTTCGGTGGAGACCGCCAGCTTTTTTGGCAGCGGCGGCGGATAGGCGCGGTCGAGCTGCCAGAGGGTGGCTGTGGAAAGGGCAACAACGCCCACGCAACAAGCCGCGGCTATGGCGCTGCGTCGCAGGAATTTTCTGGAAAGCATGGCGCCGCCCCTCATGGTCCTGCCGGACATTTCTCCCCGTATAGAGACGGGGAGAAAGGGGCTGTTGCCGATGGTTTCGCCAATCGCCAACGGTGCAGAATAGTCGGAGAAATTCGCGACAGCCCCCTTCTCCCCGTCACTATACGGGGAGAAGGTGCCGGCAGGCGGATGAGGGGCAGCGCCATCGCCACGTCTATCAAGGCGCTTACGGCGCCTTGACCTCCATCATGCCAGTGGCGGTGCGGGCCGAATATTGCGGCCTATACATATCCTCCACCGTTGCCGCCGGATGGGCATAGGTGCCGGGCGTCACCGCGCGCACAACATAGGCCAGCGTGATGTTGCGGTCGCCGTCGCCGTCGTTCGGGTTGAAGGCCGCGACGAAACGGTCGTCGCGGAACTCGAGATGGGCGGCGTCGGTCTGCGCCAGCCAGGAGAAGTTCGACAGCTTGGCGCTGGACACCAGGCCCGGATTGTCGATCTCGAAGCCGGCCGGCAACAGGTCGGTGATCAGGAGGCGCGAAGGCCAGCTGTTCTGCTCGTAGACCTTGAGAACGACGACATAGCGCTCGTTCTGCGTGGCCTCGGTGACGTTGGCCTCGGTGCCATCGAGCCTGTAGTAGGTGCGATCGATGGTGAAGCCGTCGCCACCGGCCGGCAGCGACTCAACCGGCGAGGCCACCGTGGTGACCACCGCCTGCAGCGGTGTCTTGCCGGTGTTGGCGATGGTGAGCGGGCTGCCGGCTATATCGCTGCCGCCGAAGCGGTCGGAATAGCCGCCGGAATGCGGCGCGCCGTTGACGGAGAGCGTGATGGAATCATTGCCCTCCTTCAGCGCCCGCGCGGCGAGCAGCATCCAGGATTCATCCTGCGTGCTCGTCCAGCGGGCATCGGCGCGCTCCCGGGCCACCAGCTTGATCAGCGCCGGCACGATGGTCGGCACCGGCTTCGATTCGGCGGCCAGCGCCAGGATTGCCGCGCCGTCGCGGAGCGGCGAACCATAGTCGGAGCGGTAGTAGTCGTACTCGGTGCCCGCCTGCGCTAGACGCAGCGCGGTCTGGAAGGTGGCCTCCGAGCGCTGCGCGTCGCCGTAGAGAGCAAGGCTCGCCGCAAGCTGCGCGACGGCCATCGGGCTGGTGAAGGCTTCGAGCTGGGTGTCGGCATAGTAGCGCAGATCGCCGATCGAGGCCTTCTTGTTGCGGGCCAGCACATAGAGCGCGTAGGCGATCTCGCTGCCGCGATCCTGGACGTCCTGGTCGTAGCCGAGCGAGTTCTGCAGGTTGCTCAGCGCCTGGTTCATCGCCAACGCCGGCACGTCGTATTTCTGCTCGCGCGCCCGGGTCAGGAAGTCGCTGACATAGGCGTCGAGCCAGAGATCGCCGGAGCCTGGGCCCCACAGGCCGAAGCTGCCGGCCGAGGCCTGATAGCTCAGCACCTTGTAGATCGCGTCCTGGATGCGGCCGTGCAGGTCTGGATCGCTGGCCATGCCGATGCCTTCGGCCAACTCGTTGACATAGAGCAGCGGCATGGCGCGGCTGGTCGTCTGCTCGGCGCAGCCATAGGGGTAGCGGTCGAGCGTCATCAGCAGCGAGGGCACGTCGAAGGCGGCCGCCTGAGAGACACCGACGCTTACCGAAGCGCCGTCGAGCAGGCTTGCCGCCAGGAGGCCCTTGTCGACGCGTAGGGCGCCGACATTGGGCTTGAGGTCGACCACCAGGCGGGTGGTGAGCGGCAACTGCGCCGGCCGCACCGGGACATAGAGCGTCTGCTCGACCTCGGTGCCGTCGGCATGGGCGAGCTTGACGGTGATCGTGGCGTCGCCCGCCGTCCTGGCGATCAACGGCACGGTCAGGGTCTGGCGCTTGCCCTGGGCGAGCGTCAGCCTGCCGGGGAGCGGCTTGTCGCCGGTGGACAGGTCGCCTGTCGTGTCGATCGATAGGGCATAGTCGCCGGCTGGGCCGTCGGTGTCGGCGATGTCGAGGCGCATGAGAGCGTTGTCGCCGGGCGCCAGGAAGCGCGGCAGGCCGGCGGTGATCACCACCGGATCGCGCACGATGACATCGGCCTGAGCGTGGCCAACCGCTTCCTTGGTCCAGGCGACGGCCATGACACGCACGGTTCCATTGAACTGCGGGATGTCGAAGTCGATCCTGGCCTTGCCGTCGGCGTCGAGTTGGACGGGACCGGAGAAGAAGGCGACCAGCTTTTCGGTCGGCGGGCTGCCCTGCGCCTGCAAGGCGGCGCCGTCGCCGCCGGTGCGCAGCTTGCCGGTGGTGCCGAGCGAGCCATCGATCAGGCGGCCGTACAGGTCGCGGATCTCAAGCCCCAGCATGCGCTGGCCGAAGAACCAGTTTTCCGGATCGGGCGCCTTGTAGTTGGTGAGGTTGAGGATGCCGACATCGACGGCGGCAACCATCACATAGGCATTGCTGCCAGGCTGCACGCCTGCCACCGCGACCGGGATCGACAGCTGCTGGCGTGGCTTTGTCTTCTCAGGCGGCGTCAAGGTGACAGCGAGCTTCTTCGAGCCCGGGTCGACTGCCAGCCATTTCACGCCGATGGCGCGGGCCGGCATGCGCGTCTCCTGCGCGTCGCCCGGCCGGAACAGTGTCGCCGTAACATAGGCGCCGGCGCCCCAGTCGTCGCCGACCGGGATGTCGACGGTTCCACCGCCGGCAGGTACGCTTGCGGTGACGGTCTTCAGCAATTTGTCGGCGCCGATGGTGACCAGCAATTCGCCGGCAAAGTGCGGCGAGACCTTGAGCTTGGCCACGTCGCCAGCCGCGAAGGTGTCCTTGTCGAGAGCAATCTCGAGGCCGTCGGGCGTTTCGGTGGTGGTCGAACTGACATACCAGCCGCCATCGAATTCGTAGCTGGTCGCCGGACCCTCGGGATCAGCCGTCTCGACCTCGAGCCGGTAGCGGCCCCAGTCGACCGGCAGCGACACGGTTGCCTCGCCATCGGCGGCAAGATCGATCTGACCGTTGGCCACCGATTTGGTGAAGGTGACCGGCTCGTAATTCCATGAATTGTTGGAGCGGTACCACTGGTAATTGCGCTCGACCTTGACCAGCGACCACAGCGCGCCTTTCAGCGCCTCGCGCTTGCCGTCGGGGTCGACGGCGATCAGGCTGAACTTCGCCGTGCCGCCCTGCGGCACCTCGTCGTTCTCGAAATCCGGACGGATGCCGATCATGTGGCCCTGCGGGCGGATGCCGATGTTGAGCGATCGCTCGACGGCGCGGCCGCCGGTTTCGCGCATGCGGACGGTGACCTTGGCGTCGACCAGCTTGGTGGTTGAGGGCAACTGGTCGACGGCGACCGGGAAAGTCGCCTTGCCGTCGTCGCCGACCACGGGCAGACCGGCGAGCGGCGTCACCGAGGGCTCGGCCGACTGCTCGTCGGCGAGACCGAAGGAATAGCCCTTGAAGCGGTCCCAGTCGCGGGCGGTCGACAGCGTCAATTCGCCTTCGAGCGCAAGTCCGGCGGCCGGCGCGCCATAGAGGAAGCGGCCGTCGACGGTGACGTTGGCGGTTTCGCCCTGCGCGATCTCCTTTTTGTCGGCGGAGAGGTCGAACTCGATGCGATCCGGCACGAAGTCCTCGACCAGGAACATCTGGCTGGCGACGGCCGCCTGCTTGGGATCGGTATGGATCGACACTGTCCAAGTGCCGCGCATGGCGTTGGGCTCGAGCGGCAGGTCGACGGCATGGCCACCAGCTGAGGCGCCATCGCTGACGATGCGGCGGTCCTCGACGCCGTCTGGGCGCGTGAAGATGAAGGTCAGCGGCAGGTTCTCGACCGCCTTGGCGGCGCCGTCGCGGGCAAGGGCCGCGACATGCACATCCTCGCCGACACGGTAGATGCCGCGCTCGGTCCAGGCATAGACGTCGAGCGCACCGGGCGCCGGACGCCCGGTGACGCCACGGTCGGAGAGGTCGAAGCCGGCCCGCCCCATATCGAGGAAGACGAAGTCGTTGTCGCCTTGCTTGGCCATCAGCACGGCCGGCACCATGCCGCCTTCGCCGCGCGTCAGGCCGGGGTTGAAGACGGCGCGGCCCTCGGCGTCGGTGGTGGCGGTGCCGAGGATCTCGTTGTTGCGGGCGAGCAGCGTCAGCTCGGCACCCGTGATCGGCTTGGCGCTTCCAAGCGAGCGGGCAAAGACGTTCAGCCCGTCCTGCCCGGTATAGGTGGAGAGCCCAATGTCGGAGACGACGAACCACTGCGTCGCACGCGAATCATACTCATCGCTGTGGTCGTCGACAGCCTGGGCGGTAAGCACATAGACGCCGGGCTTGCGCTGCGGCAGCGCCTCGTCGACCGGGAACGAAGTGGTGACCTCCTTGTTGAGGTCGTTGGCGATGTCGAGCTGGCCTTCCCAGACCGGCGAACCCATCTGGTCGGAAATGTTGGATAGATCGTAGCCGTCGAGCTGCTTGAGGAACTGGTAGCCGGACAGAAGCTGCGCCAGCGAACGGTCGCCGATGCGGTAGAGCTTCATCTTGGCTGCATTCATGTTGACGGTGACGACCGGGATGCCGCGGCGCGCGCCCGCCGGCAGCACGAAGCTGTCGCCGGTGAAGCGGGCGGAAGGCGCACGATCCTGGACATAGATCGACAGCACCACAGGCGCGCTGGTCACCTCGCCGATAGCCGCCGGCAGGCCGGCGCGGAACGTCACCTCATAGTGCTGGCCATGCTCCAGCCCTTCGACGCAGATCTGCTTGTCCTTGGCTTCGACGCCCTTGGGGGCGGCGTTGTCGACGGTGACGAACTGCGAATAGTCGACACCGGTCTTGACCAGATCCTCGGAGAATTGCGCGCAGATGCGTGGCGCGCTGGTGTCGGCATCGACCGTGTGATCGATGACGCGGAAGCCCTTGCGGGCCTTGAGGTCCGCATAATCGGCCTGGACCGACGGTGAGCTGACCAGCGCGAGGCTCGCTTCATAAGCCTGCAGCGACGGCCGGTAGAGATCGCGGCGGTCGAGACCGGCGCCGAGCAGCGCGAGCGCTTGGGCGCGCGTCTTGGTGGTGCGCACCAGCTTGTAGGCGTTGAAGGCGGCGGACGTGCCGTTTGCCGGCAAGGTCGACCCTTCGGACGTGTTGGAGGCCGGCTGCACGGCAAGCGTCTCGCGCGCCAGCTCGAGCCAGAGATGGCCGTCATCGGGCAGCACCGTAACCGCGGCTTCGTATTTCTGCATGGCCAGCCGGTGGTCGCCGGTAAGCTGCGCCTGCTCGGCCGCGGCCTGCAGCGCCCCCAGACCCTCGGTCGGCTTGTCATAGACCGGATCGGTCAGCTTGTTGCGGTACTGCTGCGCCTGGTCGGCCATCCAGCCGGGGAAAAAAGCCAGTTCCGGCGGCGCGCCGATATCGGGATCGCCATCGACATTGGCGACCTTGCCGGCAATGGCGCCGTTGAAGGGTTTAAGCTGGTTAAAGTCGGATTTGAGAAAGCACCATTTGGCCTTGGTGTTGTAGGTGAAGGCCCGGCAGGCGGGGTCGCCCAGGCATGTCGTCTTGCATTGGTCAAGGCTGACATTCTGGTCGGACCTGAGGTCGAACCCGAAATAGTCGGAATTGTCCGTCGTCACGATCCGCCGGGCTTCCGCCGCTTGCGCGACGCCGCTGAAGGCGAAAAAGAGAAGAACCAGGAAAGAGAGACCACGAGCCGCGCGCATTGCCACATCACCCTCCAGATATCGCCAGCGTCCCGGCATGATCAAGCTTCAGTCAGGCTTGTCAACGCCGGAGCTCGGCAGGTTTGCACCCACCAACGGGTTCCATGCCGGCCAAAGGCCGGTATTTCAACAAAACCTCCATAGGACAGGGGATCACGCAATCTTGCGAAGACGCAAAAGGTGTGAATTCCAAGCCCTGTCTATTTCAGACAATTGGATTGTGGCCCCTTTACGAGCGTTTCAGAACTTCATTCCAATTTTAGTTTTGTCGACTAGGTTGTCTTAATGCCGGCGCATGAAAAGCAGATGTCAGGGGGGATCGCGCCAGGGCGCGGGCTTCCGCGCGCCCTGCTTCTGGCCGCGCTTTGCTCTGTTGCTTTCATTGCCGAATCGCGGCCGGCGACGGCCTTCGAGATATTCGGCATCAAGCTCTGGGGTTCCTCCAGCGACGAAGATGCCGATATTGTCGATCCGCTGCGCTACTCAGTGACCATCGAGGCGCCCGATGCGGACAAGGACCTGGTCAAGAAACTGGAAAATGCCTCGACGCTGAAGGCGGACGAGGAGCGCCCGGTCTCCGGCTCGCTCGGCCTGCTGGCCAAGGCGCGAGCCGACCGCGAGCAACTGGTCGCCGCCCTCTATGCCGACGCCCGCTACGAAGGCGTCGTCACCGTCACGATCGAAGGCAAGCCGCTCGACGACCTGCCGCCCGACGCCGAGTTCAAGGGGCCGCAACCTATTCCAGTGGTCATTTCCATCGCCGCCGGACCGAAGTTCACGCTGGGCAACATAAGGCTGGAAGGCGATGCGGCGGGGCTCGCCAGCGCCGATTTCGGCCTGATCGCCGGCGGAGACGCCGGCTCGGGCGCCGTGCTCAAGGCCGAGGCGCTGATCGTTCGGGCGCTGAAACAGGAAGGCCGGCCGCTGGCCAGGATCACGGACCGCCAGATCATCGCCGAGCACGCCAGCTCGACGCTCGACGTGACGCTGACGGTCGCGGCCGGGCCGGTCGCCGGCTATGGCGACACCACGGTCGACGGAACCGAGAAGGTCGACCGCGACTTCACCGAATACATGACCGGGCTGAAGCGCGGCCGCCAATATTCGCCCGACGAGATCGACGACGCGCGCGACCGGCTGTTCGGACTGGAGGTGTTCAACAGCGTGACGATGAAGGAAGGCGAAAGCCTCGACACCGAGGGCAACATCCCGATCAACGTCCAGGTCAGCGAGCGCAAGCCGCGCTATTTCGGTATCGGCGGCACCGTCTCCAACACGGAAGGGCTGGGCCTGGAAGGCTATTGGGGCCACCGCAACCTGTTCGGGCGCGCCGAAAAGCTGCGTATCGAGGGTGCCATCAGCGGCATCGGCAGCAACGATCTGGGCGAACTCAACTACAATGCCGGCATCATGTTCGAGAAACCGGGCGTGCTTGGGCCGTCATCGAAATTCTTCACCGGCATCAAGACCGTGTTCGAGCATCCCGACGCCTATGACCATTTCTCGGTCAAGGGCAACATGGGCGTCTCCTATGACCTGGACAAGAAGCAGAGGGTTTCGGCGGAATTCGCCCTCGACTATTCGAGGATCACCGACGCGTTCGGCAAGCACACTTACCTGATCGCCAGCGTACCCTTGCAATATGTCTATGACGCCAGGGACAACCGGCTTAATCCGACAAGAGGTTTCAGGGTGCTGGCCTATGCCGAGCCGAGCTACGACATACTGAACGGCGCGACGTTCCTCAAGCTGAAGGGCGAAGGGTCGGCTTACCAGTCGCTGGACACAGCTTCCAAATTCGTGCTCGCCGAGCGCGCCAGCATCGGCTCCATCGTCGGCACCGGCCTGCAGAGCGTTCCGGCCGACCGGCGCTTCTATTCGGGCGGCGGCGGCTCGGTGCGGGGCTATGCCTATCAGGGCATCGGCCCGAAGGACATTGACGGACAGCCGATCGGCGGGCTTTCCTTCTTCGAGACTTCGGTCGAGATGCGCATCGCCATCACCGACACGATCGGCATCGTGCCGTTTGTCGATGCCGGCACCGTTTCGACGAAGTCGTTTCCGGACTTTGCCGATATGAAGGTCGGCGCCGGCGTCGGCGTGCGCTATCTTACACCGTTCGGGCCGCTGCGTGTCGATGCGGCGGTGCCGCTCAATCGCGGACCGGGCGACCCGCGTTTCGGCATCTATGCCGGCATTGGTCAGGCCTTCTGATGAAGACGTTCTGGCGCATCCTTCGCATTTTTCTCTACACGCTGCTCATCGTGGTGGCGGCGGCGGTCGGCGCGTTGGTCGTGCTGACCAAGACCGAGAGCGGGCGCGACAATCTCGCCGGCATGATCTCGAACCTGGCGTCGAGCGATGAGCGCAAGGTCACCGTCAGCGGCATCGACGGCATCTGGTCCGGCGCGCTCAGGCTCGACCATATCGTGGTGGAAGACCGCGGCGGACCTTGGCTGGTGGCACGCAAGGTGGCTCTCGACTGGTCGCCGCTGGCGCTTCTGACGAAGAACTTCAGCGCCGACCGCCTTGCTGCCGAGCGGATCGAACTGGCGCGGCTGCCGTTGGCGAGCAATCAGCCGGCGGAGAGCGGCACGACATCGCTGCCGGTTTCGATCGACGTGAAGCAGGTAGACCTGCCGGAGATCGCGCTGGGCGAGGCGCTGGCCGGCAGCGGCATTGCCGAACTTGCTGCAAAGGGATTCGTCAAGGCCGAAGCCGCGCCGCTCTCGGTCGATACGGTTCTCAAGGTCACCCGCCACGACGGCAAGCAAGGCAATGTCGACGCTAAGCTGCATTTCGCGCCGGCCGACAATAAGCTCGACCTCGATCTCAAGGCGTCGGAGCCGGCCGGCGGCATCATCGCCAATCTGCTCCAACTGCCGGGCCAGCCGCCGGTCGAGATCGTCGTCTCCGGCACAGGACCGCTGGGCAACTGGAGCGGCATCGGCACTTTCGTCGTCGACGGTCAGATCGTCACCCAGCTCACCGGACGCCACCAGCTAACCGACAAGGGCCATATGGTGGAGGCCAAGGGCGACGGCGATTTCGAGCGCTTCCTGCCCGAGAAGCTGAAGCCATTGTTTGCCGGCAAGACCAGCTTTGATCTCGCCGGTACCGCGACCCCCAGCGGCGGCGTCGACATCGAGCGGGCGGTCGTCGAGAGCGGCTCCGTGCACAGCGCCGCCGCCGGTTCCGTCGATCCCAAGGGCGCCAGCGACCTGTCGGTCGAATTCGCCGCCAAGGGCGAGCCSGTGGTGCTCGACGTCGGCACMAAGGCGCAGCCGGTCACSGTGGCGGTCARGAACGCAACCGYCCGYGCCTTCGGCGACGGCAAGGCGCCGATGGTCGATATCGGCGCGTCGCTGGTKTCKGTGGCGGCGGGCGGCACSCAGCTCAACGAYCTCACSGCCGCGATCCATTCCGACGGCTTCGATATAG